>JAAXQM010000015.1 GCA_012974295.1 Dehalococcoidales bacterium | reverse complement strand
TGTCCATGCGGAAAACTCAGGATACCTTTCCCTGACACCACCGCCGGCACCACAGCACCACGCATACTCCCTGTTTCTTTCCATCTCAACCAGCTCTATACCGGGAATACTTTTCAGTATATTCCTCGGCGTATCATATATACCCAGGGCGCCGTTATATCTTGGTTTTCGCGGCTCGTATACCAGGACCTGACCGCGGATCTTTTTCTGTTCTCCGGCCCATGGCAAATAAGGTTCTCCCCGTCTTCCCAAATGGCAGGGATCATGATAGGTGATTTTCATGGGAACGGATTTAGTAAATTTTAACTTTCCTTCATTGATGAGCCGTTCAAGATATTGGGTAATGTGAAGGACCTCAAACTTGAATTCGAACTCTTCAGGATAGAGACGCTTGAACGCATGATAACCATCAGAACAGGTAGTAATAATTGTCTTCACACCCGCAGTCGTCCAGGCATCTATATTATTCTCTGCATATTTAAGAAATTCCCCGCGGTAGCCCATGTCACAAAGGCGGCCACCACAGCAGTTCTCATCTTTTCCCATAATACCAAAATCAATACCGGCATTTTTGAGCAGTGTCACCACTGTCTGGGGTATTCTCCACAGATCCTTATCAAAACTTAACCGGCAGCCCACATGGAAAGCAACTTCAGCCTTCTCCTGGGTCAGATCTTTAACATCCATCCCCTCTGCCCATTTGACGCGATCCGCCTTGGGCTCCAGCATCATGTTGTCCTCTTTGCGGAGATGATCTATGTAAGGCATATCCTGAGGCGGGTAGCAGCCGTTGTCTATCATTTTAAACCGTAGTTGACGCATTACCTCTACGGGTTCCAAATCATACCGGTTAACCTTGCAGGCGACGTCACAGCATCCATCAAGCATACATTTGAAAACAATGTCCACCAGCCCTTCATCAAAGTAACTGCTCCTGTCCTCAAGAAGAGATAAGGAGGTACTTAATCTTCCGCTTGCCGAGTAACTCTGGAACTTATTATATTCTATGCTGGGACAGCCTTTTGCAAAGCGCCAGCTCTTCACATGAGCTAATGGGATCCATTTACAGTATGAGCATTTACTGCATCTACTTACGGTTGCCCTAAGGTCTTCCAATGCCACTTTATACTTCCTCCTTTGTTTAGTTTCTACCTAAAAGCAAAGCTTGCCGGGGTTCAATACATTATTGGGATCAAATATCCCCTTCAGCTGCTTTGTTAGACTCGTATGCTCGGCATTTCTACTATATGCCATGTCTGCCCATATCCCGTAGGGTCGGGTATAGAACGCTCCCTGTTTTGATAGTTCTTCACTTGCCCTGGCAAAAAGATCTTTCACCTTAGCAACCTCTTTCTCGTCGCCTGGATCATATGGCAAACTAAATTCCAAATGGCAGCTTGTACCCATGTGGGTCGGCTGAATGTAAGTGCCTATATCTGATAGCGAGTAGTTAGAAGCTTCTGCCAAAGAGTTCATCGTTGTTACAAATTCCGAAACTTTGTTTAGTGTGGTTAAAAAGAAGATGTCCTGACATCCGCCCTTACAGCGAAGCTTCCAATATGGTTCCTTTGAGGGACTTTGCACTGCTTCCGAAACCTGCCCGCTCGTTGCACCGGGGATTTCCGATTCCAGACGCAGATTAAATTGCTGAGCTATATCGACAATGTCCTTTTCTAGAAATTCGACTCTTTCCTCTGCCAATATGTCACGCCCGGTCAGACCTAATACGAGAGTCCAGGGAGGAAGCTCTTTTTTCAAGGAAGAGATCTGTTCAGTTCCTTCTCCAAGAATAGCAGCCAGACTGGAACGATTTAAAATCATTAACTCATCATGAAATCTTATCCTTAAAAGTTTATAGGCAAAGCCGATGATGTTATCCATCCCTTCAGACGGCACCAGCAAAAACTTCTGAACCTTGGGCAGCACTTCACATCTCAGAGACGCCCAGGTGACAATCCCCATGGTTCCCTGCGCTGCAGATACCAGCTTGTGGTAATTGAACTGCCCGGGTCCATATTGATATAGCGCCGTGGCTTGTATTTTTCGTCGTTTTTCCAGCAGTTCTTCTATTGGAATGAGTTTAGTTTCCTGACTGGTGGAAGTGCTAACGTTAGCACCGGCAAGCTCTCCAGTCCTATACATATCTCCGTTCCCCATAACCGATTCAAGACATCGCAGAGGCTCGCTCAGCGACCAGGAATACCTTGGATTCATTATAGGCTCCCTTTCCAGGACACTGCCCAACACAGATTTTGAAGCGCGCGGCAGCAATGGCATAGAAAGTCTCAATCCCTGCTTAGCTAACGCCGGCTGAAGTTCACTGTAGGTTACCCCGGGCTCAACAATAGCCACCCTATTTCTCCGGTCCATCATGACGATCCGCTTCATCCCGCTGAGATCCACAATAACCGCCCCTTCTGAACTGGGGACACTGTCACCACGGAAGTGCGGCTGGCCTGAGCTTACAGGCACCAAAGGCGTATTCGTCTGGTTAGCCCACTTAACGATACCCTGCACTTCTTCCGCATTTTTAGGCTTTACCACCATCATGGGCAACATTTGCGGAATGAAACTGTGGTCCTTGGAGTAAATATCCAATGTAGCCGGATCATTAATTACATTCTCCGCACCAACTATCTTTATTAGCT
>JAAXQM010000124.1 GCA_012974295.1 Dehalococcoidales bacterium | reverse complement strand
ATATAAACCATTGATAGGAAAAGAGATCCTCATGGGTGGATTTTCAAAGATCTTTGATGCTGTAGGTACCAGTGAGACACTTAATACTAGTATGAGGGTGCTAAGAACGGCGGGGATACTGAGTGTGATAGGGATTAGCGAAAAGGTGAAGCTCGATCCCACGCCCCTATGGTTGAAGCTTCAGACTATAAAAGGTGTCTATAGCTATGGCTATACTGACGTGAACAGTAAGAGCAAGCACGTGTTTGAATTAGCAATAGATTTTGTGAATCAAAAAAAGGTGCGTCTGGAGCCTTTAGTTACCCATACTTTCTCTATTGAAGACTACCAGGAGATGATTAAAGTCAATTTGAATAAACCGAAGTATAAGGCGGTAAAGACAGTAGTTCGCTTCACTTAGGGGTCATGATGTATATCTTAGTTGCCAGCATCAGTCATTTAGAATCATATTTGGGAAATCGATTTAGGAGGTGAGTATAACATGGTTAAGATTTCTGGCGGTCACTTAGTTGCAAAGTATATTAAGGAGGTTGAAGGAGTAAATACCGTTTTTGGGCTTGTAGGTGGTCACATTGGTGAGATTCTCGATGGATTCCTGGACTATGGAATAAAGCTAGTGGATGTACGTCATGAGCAAGCCGCAGTAATGATGGCACATGCGTGGACAATATTTCGCTCCGAGCCGGGCGTATGCCTGGTAACTGCTGGGCCTGGGTTCACTAATACAATAACTGGCATAGCAAATGCCTACTTCGATAACGCACCAGTTGTTTTACTCAGTGGTACAGCTCCAGTTAAGGATTGGGATAAAGGTGCCTTCCAAGATGTTAATCAGTTAGACATGATTAAATCTGCAGTGAAGTGGTCTGGTATATGCTACGATGCAAAAAGGATTCCAGAGTATCTGTCATTAGCCTTCAGACATGCGGTATCCGGTCGCCCGGGGCCAGTGTTTCTAGCATTGCCACCGGATGTCCTTAATGTAAAGGTAAATGATGAAGAAGCACCATTACCAAAGCGTGGAAACAGGGTCTACAAATCTGCACCCGATCCTGCGGATATTGAAATGGCTGCCTCTATGATCAATAGCTCGGAAAAACCAGTTCTAATGGGAGGAAGCGGTGTAGGTTTTAGCGATTGTGATGGAGAGTTGCTTGATTTTATCGACAGGACAGGTATGCCTTTTATGCTTATCAATCACGGAAGGGGATCTATCGCTGATTCTCATCCTCTATCCCTATGGCAAGGCGGCCAAACAGCTATGATGACCGCGTTTATGCAGGCGGATCTAATCATTGCCCTTGGAATCCGATTCCACTCGGCTCTCATGTTCGGAAAAATATTCCCACAGGCAAAGGTAATTAAGGCAGATATAGACCCGACTGAGATAGATAGAAACAGAGATTCAGATATAGGTCTTGTAGGCGACATTGGCCTTACGCTGAGGGAACTCAACAGACTGGTAGCGCAAAGAGACCTTAGTATCTGGGCGAAAACATTACGTGATAGCTATCTTCCCTTGATTGGTGAGGAGGTGGCGCAGCGGGAGAAGTCAATGGAACCTATACATCCAGCGCGCCTCGTTGAGCAAGTGAGAAAAGCTACTAATGACGATGCTATCTATATAGTTGATGGTGGGGATACCGCCTACTTTGGGTACGTTGGGCTTCGGGCTAAAGAGAAAAGCTCAGTAATTGGGGCGGGGGGCACTCTATTTGGGTGTATTGGGGCTGGTATCCCGTTCGGCATCAGTGCCAAATTGGCTAGGCCTGATAAGCAAATAATCATTATTAGCGGAGATGGTTCGTTTGGGTTCAATATTATGGAGTACGCCACAGCAGTACGTCATGGGATTCCCTTCGTATGTGTGATATGCAATGACCAGGCATGGGGGCTGATTAAACATGGTCAAGAGGTATTATATGGTGCTGATAGACTGGTTGGCTCAGAATTAGGCCTGGTGCATTATGAGAAAGTAGTTGAGGCTCTGGGCGGCTATGGCGAGATAGTGCATAAGGACGAGGACATAGTACCAGCTATTAACAGAGCGATTGATTCTGGTAAGCCAGCATGCGTCAATGTGCTAACAGACCCCACTGTGACAAGCCTGGTTACGTTGTTGCTTATCGAGTCCCTGAAGATGGAATAATATGAGAGAACATGGGTGTTTGAAGATGTCTCATAATAGCGGTCCCGAACCCTGACCTGCCCCCTAAAAATCGGTCCAGGTAAAAACATTAGAGCTGGATTTGTGAAGGGCTACCCGATAATGGGTGGCCCCCTTTGTTATATAGACTATAGTGACATTTCTTGACAAGCAAGGACTAAGGGAGTAAGCTTTTCGCACCCCTGAATATAACTGGGCAGTTTAGTAAAGTGCAAGACAGGTAATCCAAGTAGAAAGGAAAGACCTATGGCAAAGTTTGATCCTGATGTTCTGGGTGAAATAGTCAAGGAATGTATCGGCCTTCCTCACGATGAAATGCTAGCCGCAATCACAGAAGCAGTGGAAAAACGATATCCCAAGCTATACATCCGCAAGAAAAGGAAATGGTCCTGGAGTAATGCTGGCGGTGCTATGCTGCAGATATCTTTCCTTTATGGATCGCTTACAGAATATTTACTGTTTGCTCATACAGCCATTGGTACAGAAG
>JAAXQM010000244.1 GCA_012974295.1 Dehalococcoidales bacterium | reverse complement strand
CAATATAGGGATGATTACGAGGCCATATACGGCAATGGCACTATCAACACCTTTGGCGGGCATGCGTGGGACGCCCTTCAAATGGTAGTTACAGCCCTTGAGGAATTACCAGTTGCGGAACCCTATGAGTCTGCTGATTCGCTTGCGCAGGCCAGGGCTGATATCAGAGATAGCATAGAGAAGATTACCAATTTTATCGGCATCAGCGGCATTTTCGATATGTCGGCCGATAATCACCTTGGAATGCGGGCTGGCTCTCTGGCAATGATCGAGATCGTTGACGGGAAGTGGACCTGGTCCCAGTAGAAACCAGCTTATTCCACATTCTCCAGATAGAAATAGGGAGGGAAAGATAGACTTTCCCTCCCTATTATTTTATTATAAAGCTAAGAAATCCAACACATGTCAGCAGACCAGTTCCTTCAGTATCTCATATCCGGTCTTACCATGGGCAGCATCTACGCCCTGGTTGGCCTCGGCTTTACAATCATCTATGCCGTAACCCGCATTATTAACTTCGCCCAGGGCGAATTTGTAATGCTGGGGGGCATGCTCTCGTTTACACTCGCTGTTTCTGCCGGGCTTCCCCTGGCACCCGCCATTATCTTATCGGTACTGATCGCTGCGGTAATTGGCGCGATTATGTATTTGTTTGCCATCCGTCCCGCCAGGAACGCCTCCGTAGTTAGCCTGATCATTATTACCATCGGCGTCGCCATCTTCATTCGTGGCATCGCCGGGGTAGGATGGGGAGTGGACTTCGTTCGACCTCCTTACTGGACCGGTAGTGAATCCATACGCTTCTTTGGAGCCTATATTCACCCTCAGGCACTGTGGATAATCGGCACCACGCTGGCAGTGAAGGTTCTGCTGCACTTCTTTCTCTCCTATACCATGGTAGGAAAGGCGTTAAAAGCATGTGCTATAAACCCAAGGGCCGCTGGCCTGGTAGGCATTAATGCTAAAACAATGGCGCTAATCGCCTTCGTCCTGGCAGCAGCCATTGGCGGCATTGGCGGGGCAGTCATGGCTCCTCTGACCCTTACCTCCTACAATGTAGGGGTCATGCTCGGGCTCAAGGGTTTTGTGGCGGCATCCATCGGTGGCTTCAAGAGCCCGATTGCTGCAGTTATCGGAGGCTTTACCCTGGGAATAATTGAATCACTATCTGTAGGGTTAGACTGGGGACCCTTCACCTCGGCCTATAAGGACGTTATCGCCTTAGTAGTTCTGCTTTTAATACTACTGCTTTGGTCAGGTAGGCTGGCGGAGGAAGAGAGAGCCGGCTGATGTTAGCAATGGTGAAGAGTCACTGGACTTTGCTCGCGACTGCTGCGCTGCTACTTTTCCTCATTTTAATACCCTTCGACTGGTTCCTCGGCCAGTACACTACCCTTATGATCTTCATCGGCATCAGTGCTATAGTTACGGTGGGGCTGTGCCTCCTAATGGGCTATACCGGGCAGGTATCCCTGGGACAGGCCGCCTTCTATGGCCTTGGCGCCTATTTCTCCGCCGTCCTCAGCAAGACATACAGCGTCAATCCCTGGCTGGCAATGCTGATTGCCGCAGCAGCTACGGGTTTCTTTGCCTATGTCATCGGCTTTCCCATCTTCAGGCTTAGAGGCAACTATCTCGCCATGGCTACCCTGGGACTTGGCCTGATCATGTGGATCCTCTTCAGGCAACTGAGCCAGATTACCGGCGGTCCAGATGGCATGTCCGGTATTCCCTATCTGTCCATCGGCGGGTTTGTCTTCGATACTTCCTTCAAACGATATTTCCTGGTCTGGTTCTTCTGCCTCGCCACACTGTTTATGTCGCAGAACATCGTGAGATCGCGGTCCGGCAGAGCGCTAAGGGCCATCCATGGCAGTGAGGCTGCCGCTGAATCAATAGGTATTAATGCAACTCATTTCAAGGTAAAGATTTTCGTATTGAGTGCTGTATATGCCTCTCTGGCTGGCAGTCTTCTCGCCCACCATCTCCGCTTCGTCAGCCCCCAGTCCTTTGACTTTCTCGCCTCAGTAAGGTTTGTAGTGATGGCGGTGATAGGGGGGCTGGCCAGTGTATGGGGCGCCATTTTCGGGGCTGGTACCACCCGCATATTAAGCGATGAGCTACTGCTCGGGTTTGGTGAATGGGATGTTGTTATCTACGGAGCTATATTAGTCGTGGTAATGATTTTCATGCCCGAAGGTCTATTTGTTAAACTTAAGGAACTTTTGGACAGATGGCGACAAAGGTATACACAGAGAGAGACTGAACCGTGAGTGAATCCATACTCGAAACGAGGGGTCTGAGCAAGGCCTTCGGTGGCCTAGTAGCCCTGGATAAAGTGGACCTGGCAATTAAGGCAGGTAAGATCACTGCCATCATTGGCCCCAATGGTGCGGGTAAGACTACGCTCTTTAATCTTATTGCAGGTGTATATTCGGTAAGTGAGGGCGAGATACTGTTTCGGGGTACGCCGCTTAAGAACACTCCGCCTCATAAGCGAGCGCAGCTTGGTATCGTACGTACCTTCCAACATGTTCTCCTCTTCGGGAATATGACCGTCCTGGAGAATATAATGACGGGCCAGCATCCCCGCAGCCGCTATGGTTTTCTGGCGGCTGCTCTCCGACTCCCTAGGGCTCACCGAGAGGAAGAAACCATTTTACTTAATTCTATGA
>JAAXQM010000226.1 GCA_012974295.1 Dehalococcoidales bacterium | reverse complement strand
CCATGATCGGGCAGAAGGAGTCCCTCAAAGGACTCCATATTACTGAAGATGAAAGCCTCAATATCCTTTTTACTCAACTGGGCATCGGCCAGGGCTGCCCTCACTGCTTCACCGACCATCTCCGGCAGGTTAACATCGTCCCGTCTACTAGTGTGATGGGTCTGTCCAACTCCTACTATTGCTACTCTACCAGCCATATCTACCTCCCGCTACATGTTAGATAGAATCATCACCGCTTGATGCTGCCCGCAGATCCCGGTATAGCCATGTGCAAGGGCTACCTTGGCTCCATCCACCTGCCGGGCGCCTGCTTCGCCGCGGAGCTGCAATACTGACTCAGCGATGCGTGCCATACCCGCTACACCATTCGGGTTGCCGGGAAGCACCCCTCCCGAGGGGTTCACCGGAAGCTGGCCGCCCATCTCAAGCGTTATGGAATCAACCAGCTTGCCTCCCTCGCCGCGGCCGCAGAAACCAAGCCCCTCCAGCCATAGGGGCTCCTGGTAGGAATACTCTGTGGATATCTCAGCCACATCTATCTGGCTCAAAGGATCATTGATGCCCGCCATGCTGTAGGCCTTCTTGGCAGCCTTCACCAGAGCATCACAATCGGCCAGTTCCCGGTCTCCCAGGTAGTGTGTCTCATAGCAGTTCGACACCCCCGCAATCCATACCGGCTTCTTGGTAAGCTTTTTAGCCTTTTCCTCTGTAGTCATAATCATGGCGCAGGAGCCATCCGATATCGGTTTGGCATCGAGGAGTCTGATGGGCGATGCCAGCATCATCGATCCGATGACATCGTCCACGGTAATATCCATGGGCTCCTGGGCAAAGGGATTATTCCTGGCATTGCGGCGGTTCCTGACCACTGCTTTAGCACACTGCTCAGGTGTAATATCATACCTGTCCATATAGCGCTTAGCCTGCAGGGCAGCGGCAGAGGTATAGTCCAAACCCAGCTGCCTCATGAGAATGGCATCGAAGGCACAATTTTCAATCACGCTCTTTTCAGCCTGAGATTCCTTCATATGAGACACAAGCAGGACGGTCTCAAAGCGGCCGCAGAGGATCTCTGCCATGGCAACGTAGGCAGCATTGATTCCATCTTCAGCTACGGTCAATTCATGGCTGAAATGCGCTCCCACAACGCGCTGGAGACTCAAGCTCGCTATCGTCCTGCCATCGTAGGCATCCTGGCAGCAGGTTATGGCTGAGTCCGTGTCGGACAGGGTGAGTCCCGACTCCTCCAGCACTTGCTTTATTGCCTCATATGCCAGTTCCTCCTCACTTACATCAGCCCTGTTGGGGTGGTATTTGGTCTGGGCTACTGCCACGATCGCCACTCTTTCAGCCATATACATCTCCTTGTCGCTGTATTAAGTTGAGTCTCAATCCAGCCTATCTTCCCTGATTATCAGGTAGTTAGGCCAGTTAGTGTCCTCGGGTGGGCAGGGCAATGGTTCCCGTTCCACCGCAGTTGCGCCCCTGTGGAACAGCGAAGTCATATTCTACATCCACGAGGTGTTGATCTCCCTCGGTGTATTTCTTAATCACCTTACCGGTCTTCGTCATGGTGTCACCGGGGAAGCAGGGTGTCGCAATACGAAATGATATCTCTTTTAGCTCTCCCTCAGGCCCTGTCCAATCGGTTAAGTACTTACCCACGTATCCACAGATGGTCGCATTGTTCAGAAAGATGTCCTTCAGCCCCAAGTTTTGGACAAAGTCACGGTCGTGATGCACGGGAGTAAAGTCCCTGCTAGCTATAGCGCCGGATATTACCGTGGTACAGGTAATATCCATAGTTACCGTGGGAAGCTCTTGTCCTTCCTCAACATCCTCCCAGTAAACGGATTTCCAAGTCATCTCTACCTCTCTATTACTTCTAGTGCATTAGGATCCGATGCGATACTTCAAGACGGTAAGGCTTTGGGTGCCAACCGTCTCCCCTTTTTGATTAGTGAAGATGAAAGTCGTGGTCACGAAGTAACCATTTCCCAGGCCCGTCTTTTTCTCTGGTGACACATCAGTAACCTTATACGTGAAGGTCAAATGGTCCCCGGGAAACAGCGGCCGATGATATTTCTGGGCCACATTGGTGATGAGTATCCCGTAGTAGCCAGCTTCATCGAGCTTCGCTAAAAACAGCTCAAAGGGATGCGGTGGCTTCTCCCCCGGAGGCCATAGTGGGGGCATAGTCCATGTCAGCAACATCGTGGGTGGGGCGATAATACTGCCATACTTGCTTTCCCTGGCATACTCTTCGTCGGTATACAGGGGATTGCCATCCTGCATCGCTTCGCACCAGTGTCTGATCATCGGCTTGCACACCTCATCAACAGCCACTAGCTGCGACCCCTCCTGCCCGACCAATTCCTTCAGCTCTTCATAAAACTCTACACCCATATTAAGCGCGCCTTAGGTTAGCAATGAATTGGTCGAAATAGCAGGCAGTTGTCAGGCCGTTGGGGCCACCGCCGATAATTATTACATCGTAATTCTCCTGCATTTTCTCCCCCTTTATAGGTTACGTATTCATTTAGGTATAGCTAACGTGCACCTTCTCTATTATGTTATCGGGAACGCTTCCAGCATATTTTTTTTGGTGATTTTCTGCTGCTCAACCAGGGAGTCCGGCTCCTCTTTCCCCGGCTCCTCCCACGGCTTGCCCAGCCCC
>JAAXQM010000232.1 GCA_012974295.1 Dehalococcoidales bacterium | reverse complement strand
GCGAGCAATATGGGCAGCCTTAGCAATGTTCCTTAAATAATTATAAAGTAAAAAGGGAGGCGGAAATGTCCGGATCTGTCAAGTGGTTATCACACGCTTGTTTCATGATTACTTCAGCCAAGGGAAAGATAATTTATATCGACCCCTTTTTTGTGGATAATCCCCTACGCCCAATGAGCCTGGACGAAGTAAAAGTAGCGAACATCGTTCTGGTAACCCATGACCACCCGGATCACGTTGGAGATGCTGTGGATATTGCAGAGAATACGGGAGCCACTGTAGTAGCTCAGCCGGAAACAGTAGGAAGGATGATGTCAGACCTGGGTCTCTCCATTGAGAGAGTAGTAAACTTTGGCACGGGAATAAATATTGGTGCGACTGTGTTAATTGATGGCATCACGATAACGATGACGCAGGCCTGCCATTCATCTCAAACGGCGAGTAACTCCGGATTCATTGTTAAACTGGATGATGGTTACACTATATATCATGCTGGCGATACCGGCATCTTTGCCACTATGAAGATACTCGGCGAGCTATATCCATTGGACCTGGCATTACTCCCTATAGGGGGTGCCTTCACTATGGACTCGGTTCAGGCAGCGAGGGCTCTCACCCTGCTCAATCCGAAAAAGGCGATCCCGATGCACTATAAAACCTGGCCTATTCTGGAACAGAGCGCCGACACCTTTGTTGAGTTAGCGAAGAAAGAGGCACCCGGTGTGGAGATAGTCGTACTTGAGCCAGGGCAGGAGATTGCTATATAGTTAACCACCGTCATAAAATGGAGACCGCTGAAAAAGAGGTGCAGGATACTTCCTGCTGGGGGTCTGGGGGTGTCCCCCAGATTTAGAAAGTCCCCCAAGATTGGGGGATTAGGGGGTTGATTAAGACTATTTAAGCATTCTCATATAGTATAGGGATGGTCGGGTTACTCCTTAGGCTGCTCCTCCTGTGGCGTTTCCTTCCCCGCTACCTCTTCATACTGAGACTGCTCCGTGTTAACTCTCTCACTTACAGGCAAATCACCCTCGATCGCTCCCGCCACTAGCTCGGCGATGTCCATCGCCTTTAATGAGTCAGATGCTTCTTTCGCTTTAATGGCATCCTCAAACATCTGGAGGCAGAAAGGGCAAGCAGTAGCAATGACACTGGCCTGAGTAGCAAGCGCCTGATCGGTGCGCATCTCGCTGATCCTGGTTCCGGCAGTTTCCTCCATCCACATATGCCCACCGCCGGCGCCGCAGCAGAAGCTCCTACTACGGTGGCGCTCCATTTCCTTGAACTGTGCTCCGGGGATAGCCGCTACCACCTGCCTCGGCTCATTATAGACATCATTGTGACGGCCCAGGTAGCATGCATCGTGATACGTGATCTTTTGAACGATCCCGTTTTTCAGCTTAAGGCGACCCTGCTTAATTAGTTCAGCGATAAACTGCGAGTGGTGGACCACCTCAAACTCGCCACCGAATTGTGGATATTCGTTCTTCAAAGTGTTATAGCCATGGGGGCAACTGACGACGATCTTCTTCACGCCGTAGCGTTTGAAGGTCTCGATATTTTTCCTCGCCTGCATCTGGAAAAGATATTCGTTGCCCATACGACGCGCGGGCTCGCCGCAGCAACTCTCCTCCTCACCCAGCAGGCCAAACTTTACCCCCGCTGCCTGCAGTATCCGGCCGAAGGAGGCTGATACCTTCATATTCCGGTCTTCAAGAGCAGCAGAACACCCAACGAAGTAGAGTATTTCGACATCCTGATCCTCGGAGAGGAGCTTGGCACCTCCTATATCGCTGAACCAGTCAATGCGGCATGCGGTGGTCCCCTTGCAGGTGTGCCCCCTCTCTTCCATGCAACGCAGCGCTATCTCCGCTGACTCCGGCATCTCGGCCTGCTCCAGCACCAGGTTGCGGCGCATATCTACGATCTTATCGATGTGCTCTATAAAGACAGGACAGACCTCCTGACAGGCGCGACAGGTAGTACAATCCCAGATTATTTCCGTGGTTATCACATCACCTATCATGGAGATGCTGTTTTCTCCCGGATTACCACTATTGCCGCCAGCCTTGGCCTTTACCAGACCGGGGCCCACATCCAGCCAGTGCTGCTTGAGGTCCTGGATCATCTTTTTCGGTGAGAGGGCCTTACCGCTGAGATAGGCGGGGCATATGTCCTGGCAGCGGCCGCATCGGGTGCAGGCATCCAGGTCGAACAGTTGTTTCCACGTGAAACCGCTGATCTTATCGACGCCAAATGTCTCGGCCTCTTCCAGATTGACGGGTGCCAGTGCCCCCTTGGGACGGGAGGACCTGAAGAGAACATTGAAGGGGGCAACAACGATATGGGCCAGTATGGTCCATGTCACCGCTACATATGCTATGGCTCCGAATGCGAGAATGGTATGGAACCACCAGAGGCTTCTATGAGCCAGCAGCAGCCCTCCTGAAGATACACCGCCAAATATTTTAGCGAAGACCCATCCCCCCGGCGACCATACTGCCCATGATGGATCGTATGGGCCGATGGCTGGGTAAATTTCCTCGAATATCTCGGGATTGGCGGTGAAATATGCTATACGCAGCCCCTCGATAAAATAACCGGTGACCACGATGACAAAAATGAGTGCAAGGGCAATAGCATTCTCAGGTTTATTATCCAGTCTATCTGGTTTTTGGATATATCTACGGTAGACGGCAAATACCACCCCTATAAGTACCCCAATGCCGAGGACATCCACAGAAAAGGAGATACCCAAGTATATAGCCCCCTGCATGAATTCGAAGATATAGTGGGAGAAGAAATCTAGAAATGCTGCCAGTAAAAAGAAGAGCGCTCCCCAGAAGATAAAGAAGTGAATCAAGCCGGGATATGGTTCTCTAAGAAAGCGTCGATGGACAAGGCCATCCACGACGCCGGTAACGGCAAATGTCAAAATCTGCTGCGGGAGGTTATCGAGCCTGCTATCTGGCTGTCCCACTCGCCACAGTCTGTAGCGTTGGTATATCCCGTAGGCGAGAGCTATAACTACAGGGATAATTAAAAAGTAAATGATGAATCCGTAGTCTATATTCCAGAATATCTCTCTGGTTGCCATGGTTGCTCTCTCCCAAATAACCTTAGATAGGGTAATATACCACAAACCACTGGCCAGGGCAAAGGTGTAAATAAATGCGGGAAGCTAGGGATTAGATGAGACGGAGGTCGAAAAGTGCCGTACAATAAGGCGTCATGGGCTTTATGAAAAAAGGTAAAACTGGTTATAGAGAAATAAAAAGGGCAATAAGGCTATTCGAGGACAATAGTTCCACTCTTGCCGCCACTCTTTTTAACTAAGCGGATGTTTTCTATGGTTATCCCGCGCTCAACCATCTTACACATATCATAGATAGTTAATGCGCTCGCTGTTACGGCGGTGAGTGCTTCCATTTCTACCCCCGTCTTCCCGGTACATTTAACTGTCGCGGTGATCTCCACACTTTGTTGGGAAAGGGAAAATTCCACCCTGACTTCATCCAGCATTAAGGGGTGACACAGGGGGATAATCAGGGAGGTCTGCTTTGCTGCCATAATTCCGGCTACCTGAGCAGTGGCCAGAACGTCTCCCTTGGGCATCTTTCCATCTTTTATCATAGAGAGGGTTTCGGTCTTCATCACCACTAATCCCTTGGCAACCGCCTCCCGCTCAGTAAGAGCCTTCAGGCTTACATCCACCATTCTTATTGGTTCCATCTAACCACCCACCTGGCACATCGAGCGAACTGTCGGAAGCATACCCTCCAGTAAATAGTGTCGCTCCGGTTTAGCTGCTACTGCTTGCTGTATCAACACCTTGAGTTCCTCTAATGATGCACCAGACCGAAGGGGAGTTTTCAGGTCCACTTCCTTGTCACTCAGGAGGCAGGGGCGAAGCTTTCCGTCCACAGTGAGTCGCAAGCGATTGCAGTTGAAGCAAAAGTGTTCACTGAGCGGGCTGATGAAGCCCACTGTACCTTTTGCTCCAGGAAAGCGGTAGTATTTGGCTGGTCCATCGCCCTGGCTGGATGGGATAGGCTCCAGTATCCCCAGGGAACTTAGACGCTCTTTGACCTCTTTCGTTGGGACAAATTGTAGGCTTTCTCCGCTGGTAAAAGGCATTAGCTCTATAAAGCGGACATGCCACCCATCCTCAATAGTATGTCGGGCGAAATCCAGTACTTCGTCGTCGTTAATACCCCGTATAACTACCATATTTACTTTGACCGGCTCCAGCCCTGCTTCTTCTGCAGCTGCTATGCCATCGATGACCTCACCTAGCCTATCGCGACGGGCATTCCGTTTAAACCGCTCCCGCTTAAGCGTATCAAGGCTAACGTTGACCCGCTTTAGTCCGGCTTTCTTGAGGGGGAGGGCATACTCTCTGAGAAGCACGCCATTGGTGGTTAGTGCGATATCATCGATACCTTCTATACGGGAGAGCATTTGCACTAGGCTGATCAATTCCGCCCTTGCCAGTGGCTCACCACCTGTAAGCCGCAATTTGCTTATCCCCAATGAGGCGGCTGCCTGTGCCACCGCTAGTATCTCCTCGTAGTGCAGGACCTCATTGTGGGACAGGCGGCTAATGCCCTCAGCGGGCATACAATAGATACAGCGTAAATTGCAACGGTCGGTAACAGATATTCTAAGGTAGTTTATAGGTCGCTGGAAGGAGTCAGAAAGTCCGGTCATCTTTTTCAACTCTTTATGGCGTTATTTTCTCTTATTCCGCTTTTTGTGCTTCTAAAAGTTTCCTCATCATTTGATGTGGCCGATCAAGTAATCACGACTTAAACTCAGCGACTCGCTATTCAAGAATACGGCGAGCTTTAATGACCGCCTGGCCACGATGGCTTATCTCATTCTTCTCATCCATGGATAGCTCAGCCATGGTTTTACCTAGCTGGGGAAGGTAGAAGATGGGATCATAACCAAAGCCTTTTTCGCCACTAGGTTTAAAAGCGATGATCCCCTGGCACTCGCCTGTGAAGAGCTCTACCTCTTCCTCTGATGAGGCGATGGCTATTATACATTTGAAGCGAGCGGTTCTTTTCTCCCAGGGTGTGTCCCTAAGTTTTGCCAGTAGAAAATCGATACGCTCCTTGTCCGTGGCCTTTTCACCGGCATAACGGGCGGAGAGAACACCAGGCTGCCCGCCCAGTACATCTACCTCCAGCCCTGAGTCATCGGCCATAGTGAGCAGCTTACTCAAGTTTGCATAGGTCTTAGCCTTAAGGGCTGCATTCTCCTCAAACGTAGCTCCGGTCTCATCAACTATTATTTCAATACCAACATCCGCGAGATTAACTATTGTGTACGGTATACCCAGAAGGAGCCGCGTGTATTCCTCCACTTTAGCATGGTTGTTGGTTGCCAGGAGAAGCTTTGGCATGCTCAAAGATCAACGAATCTCCCCTCCAGCTTACGCATCACCTGAGGCATAGTAGTATATTCCATTTCCTCCAGGGGTAGCCGGTGGGGCTTGAAAGGTCCGTGGCTACGCATGTAATCCGCGACATCGTTTGCAGTCCGCCTTGCTTTATCTAAACGTTCATTTGCCTTCTCCATAACAAGCGGATGAGAGCTGGAATGCCCCACGTAACCACCAATATCAGCCTTAATTACGCTAAGTGTGATCATCTGGTAATACTCTTTTCACTGTCGGCTTTAATACTCGATACCTTTTCTTGCCATTATCCCCTTCTGATAGGGGTGTTTGACCTCTACCATTTCTGTAACCAGATCCGCCATTTCTATAAGCCTCTGGTCCGCATAGCGACCGGTGAGTATAACCTCCACATTTGGCGGTTTTTCTTCTATCAGCTTTAATACTTCTTCAATCTCGATGAGCTTCCAGGCAACGGCAACGTTTACCTCATCAAGCACCACGATGTTGAATTTACCACTGGTGATCGCCTCTCGAGCAGCATGCAGTGCCTCAACAGCCTGCTCCCTTTCCTCCGGCTTAACATTCTGAGGATCGACGAAGTCCTCATGCCCGAAACTCCTGAAGCTGACATTGGATAATTGAGATAATGTATTGCGCTCCCCATAGAGGTAATTGCCCTTCATAAAGAAAATGATATGGACTGTAAGTCCGTGCCCCAGTAATTTATCAGTCATTGGAGCATTAAGAGCCAAGTAGAGTTTCCTATACTACTGGCATCCTTCTTAAAACTTCTCGGATAAATCCCATTATTCACTTTAATCGGTTAAGCAACTAGAGCTAGAAAAGAGCTACTACGACGTGTCTTTATACAGTTTCTTTCCTTCAAGTTTTTACAGGCCTCGATCTTTTTTAATTTGTTTGGAGAGGTTACAAATAATGCGATTATACTGTTTTTAACCGGCAATGAAAGTCTAGCAAGGTAGTTCTTTCTTGTCAAGGAAACTTAGTCCTGATAAATGCCATTTCACATATAACAGAGTATTTCTGGAGAAGTATACTCATAAATAGTGTAGAATAACTTGGATTATTGGAACAATTATTCATGGTATGGAAGATCATTGATAAATGTTGCTAATATACATAACAGATTACTTGATAATAGTGGCCAAGTAGCTATAAACTCGCGAGAGTTATGGAGATTCCTGAAAAAGAGGTGCAGGATACTTCCTGCCGGGGGTCTGGGGGTGTCCCCCAGCTAAAATAAAGTCCCCCAAGATTGGGGGGTTGATTGAGACTATTTCAGCAATCTCCTATAAGTAACATAGTGTATTAAAACCTAATCCCATTTAAGGATTAGTAAATGCAAAATGCCACTGCTGTTTTCATTGTCTTTATAGTAATACTGGTGCTCGTCATGAGCATTGGTGGCTATATTATTGGTGCACGCAGGAGGCAACCCCTTAGCGGCTTCTTGGTCCGTTATATCGCCGTTTTTGGAACACTTTTTCTAATAGAATACGCTCTCCTTGAGCTTCTCCCTTCACTCCATGCTACACTATCCAACATTACTGCTACGGCGGTAGGTGGAATACTTGGACTTGCGGCAATCGACACTTTGGTATCAGGCTCGATGATCGTGCTGCAAGACCCGCCCCTGGCATTTGAAGTAAGCGCGGCGTGTCTGGGCGGGGTGCTCTTCTGGGTATACATTGGTCTGGTTTTCGCCGAATCTGGAGTAACCATGAGGCAGCGACTGGTCGGTATTATTGCCGGGATCAGCGTGCTGGTAACATTCAATATCTTCAGGATAACGTTGAGCATCTATCTGGAAAGCCAAACCGGTGTGTATGTTCACGACTATTTCTATATGTTCAACATGGTCTTTGTTATCTTAGTCTGGGTCGTATGGCTGAAGCTTCTAAAGCTTAAAAGACCAGGAATGTCACCTGCAGGGCAAGAGGGTAGATTTGCATCATTGGCTTGAATAGAAGAAAAACAGCGTAAGCATATTTCTCCATGCCTGGTAGGTCAATGCAATTGTCTGAATAGTGGCTGCCATTTTTATACGTATTTTATGGAAATCTGGTCATACTCGTGATATAATGCCACAGTGTATGACGTTCATTAGAAGCTGTATACCCACTATAAAGCAATAGCGTTATGGCAATGCTTACTCGGATAGAGCAAAAAGGGAAGTGCGGGGGCTAAAAACAGGAGGACTGGATATTGGAAGAATACAAGGCCAAGCGAGAGAAGATACTGCAAATGGGAGGCCCCAAAGCTGTGGCACAACAGCACGAAAGGGGCAGTTTGACTGCAAGGGAGAGAATAGATTACTTTTTCGACCCCGGTACCTTCACTGAGATAGGATTATATATTAAGCATCGAACGACAGCTTTCGGTATGGATAAAAGGGAAATACCTGCCGAAGGTTTAATTACTGGCTTTGGAAGGGTAAACGGCAGGCTGGTAATGGTCGCTGCTGAGGACTATACAACGATGGTAGGCACTTTCGGTGAATATCACGGAAAAAAGTTTTCGGAGGCTATAGACCTTGCTAAAGATATGGGGATACCATTTGTCGGTATGAACGATTCTGGGGGAGCGCGGCTTCAAGAGGGAATGGACACCCTGCAAAGCTACGCCTGGCTATTCAAGTCTCAGATTCAAGCTTCAGGCATTATCCCACAAATAGCCTTGTTAATGGGACCTTGTTTAGGAGGCCAAGCCTATCACCCCGTAATGCAGGATTTCGTATTCCAATGCAGGGAAACAGGCCGCATGGGCATTGCTGGTCCAGCCTTCGTAAAGATACAGACAGGCGAAGATATCGATCTAGATACACTATGCGGTGTGGAGGCCCACGCCGTTAAATCAGGAGAGACCCACGTGGTAGCTGAGGACGACAAGGACTGTCTGGATAAGACCAAGGAACTGCTAAGTTTTCTACCATCTAACAATAAAAAGGAAGAGCGGAAACTAACATACCAGGATACCGGTGATGATCCGGAACGTATAGACTTAGATCTGGACGCACTGGTTCCTGAAGAGCCTTATATCGCCTTTGACATGCACGATGTAATCACGCGAATCATAGATAATGGCCACTTTTTCGAGATTTTGAAGGATTTTGCACAGAACGTTATTGTCGGATTTGCCAGGTTCAACGGGCGTCCGGCTGGCATCGTGGCAAGCCAACCGATGTGTGTAGCAGGCGCGCTCGACTGTGATGCTGCTGATAAGGTCGCCCGATTCGTCAGGTTCTGTGACCTGTTCAACATTCCACTGATAAACCTGCACGATGTCCCGGGATACTGGATAGGTTCAACTGAGGAGTGGAAAGGTATTCTACGCCACGGTGCTAAGATGCTTTATGCTTATATAGATGCCACAGTGCCAAAAATTACTGTAGTTGTGCGTAAATCCTTTGCTGGAGCCTATACGGGAATGTGCTGCAAGGATACCGGCGCTGACTTTATGTTTGCCTGGCCTATAGCCAGAATTTGCATCGTAGGTGCGGAGACCGCTGCCAGTATAATATTCGCCCGGGAAATAAGGGGGGCGGATGATCCCAAGGCGATGAAGGCCCAGAGGATAGCTGAGTTTCGTGAACTGTTCGAGAATCCCTACTGTGCGGCGGAACGGGGATATGTCGATGATGTAATAATACCCAGTGAAACCAGAAAACATATTAACAGGGCACTGGACGTACTGGAAAATAAAACCATTGCCAGGCCGTTGAGGAAATACTCGAATATCAATTTATAAGGGGTAGAAATATGGCTGCTATAATATCATCAATGCCGGGAAGAGTAATTGATATCAAGGTAACGATAGGGGATGAGGTAACAAAGGGCCAGGAACTCTGCATAATTGAGGCTATGAAGATGCAGATGCCGGTCAACTCTACACAAAACGGTAAGGTCATCGATATCAGAATAGAGGTAGGGCAGGGCATAAAAAAAGGTGATGTCTTGATGGAACTTGAATAGCATGGCATTGCATTAGTTGAGGATATTGTAGATGGACTTTAAATTTACTGAAGAGCAGGAGAACCTTAGACAGCAGGTCCGCCAGTTCCTTGAGGGGGAGCTTAAGAAAGGTACCTTCGAGGTACGCTGCGATGCATGGATGGGTGGATATTCTCCTGAGTTCTCCCAAAAGATAGGGGAGAGGGGTTGGATTGGACTATGCTGGCCCAAAGAATGCTACGGCAAGGGAAAGAGTTATATCGACCGTATGGTGCTAACCGAAGAGATCGTTCGCTACGGAGCACCGGCGGCTGCCCACTGGTTTGCCGATCGCCAGATGGGACCCTCAATGATACGACACGGCAGCGATGAACAGAAGCAGTACTTCTTGCCACGCATCGCAAGGGGTGAGCTTGTCTTTGGTATTGGTATGAGCGAGCCGGAGGCTGGTTGCGATCTAGCGTCACTACGCACCAAAGCCACGGAAGATGGCGATTTCTACATAATTAACGGACAGAAGGTATGGACCAGCGGGGCCCATCATATCGATTATCTTTACCTGGTAGCCCGTACTGACCCCGACGTGCCCAAGCATAAGGGAATTAGCGAGTTTATCGTAGACATGCACCTGCCGGGAATCGAGGTACGCCCCTTAATCGATATGACCGGTGGACATCACTATAACGAGGTATTCATCGATAATGTACGGGTACCCAAGTCCAGTCTAGTAGGAGAAATTAACCGTGGCTGGTATCAGATCGCACAGCAGCTTGATTATGAACGAAGTGGTGTAGAGCGATTGATGACAAATTTCCCACTGTACCAGGATCTTATCGAATACGCCAAACATACGGGGCATGGAAGCAAACCGGTTGCCAAGCAACCAATAGTGCGCAGTAAGCTGGCAGACCTCACTGTAGAGTATGAAGTGGGACGCTTGCTGACCTATAGGGTAGCCTGGGTGCTTGACCAGGGACGCCTTCCCACCACGGAAGCAGCGATGGCAAAGGCCTTCTGCACAGCGTTCGAGCAGCACCTTGCCCATACAGCAACACAGCTCCCCGGACTCTATGGACAGTTGCGACAGGGATCGAAGAGGATACCACCTGTGTTTAGGGAAAGTGCTGCCGAGTCATACCTATTCTCTCCGGGCTACACTATTCAGGGTGGTACCTCTGAGATTTTAAAGAATATTATTGCCATCAGGGGTTTGCAACTACCCTCATCCTAGCCACGAAAAAGAAGGCTGAGCTCCTCGGTATGTTCGAGTTTTTTATCTGCATTCCGGTAATCTAGAGACAAGTGCCATTATTAAGTTGCCTGTTTCGATTTCTAGATTATTGTATTCGCTGACGAATGGACAGATGATAAAGAGGTGTAGGATACTTCCTGCCGGGGGTGTGGGGGTGTCCCCCAGCTATCAAAGTCCCCCAAGATTGGGGGATTAGGAGGATAATTGAGACCATTTCATCAGTCTCAGTTAATAAGAGGTTATTAAACGAGTGTCCGACTTAACATAATGTTGCTTGTTTACCGACATAAGTGGATCCCGCTGAAAAAGAGGTGGAGGATGCTTCCTGCCGGGGGTCTGGGGGTGTCCCCCAGATTCAAAAATCCCCCAAGATTGGGGGATACAGGGGGTTGATCAATACTATTTCAGCATTCTTATAATATTGTTGGTTTACAGGTATAGATGCTTATTAGGAAGCTCTTGGAAGGGTGAAAAAAATGGAGGTTATTCCTGCTATAGATCTTAAAGGCGGAAAGTGCGTCCGACTTTATCAAGGTGACTATAGCCAGGAAACGGTATTTTCGGAGGAGCCCACAGATATGGCTCTGCACTGGCAATCACTGGGTGCGAGGCGTCTCCATATTGTTGATCTCGATGGAGCAGCGAAGGGAAGGCTATGGCATGCCCCTCTTATTGAGGAGATCGCGCGTATGGTCCGCATTCCCATTCAGGTGGGCGGCGGTCTTCGCCGAATCGAAGCGATAGAGCAAGCTCTGGAGCTCGGTGTAGCACGCACTATTCTGGGAACAGCGGCAATTGATGACCCAGCCCTGATTAAAGAGGCCTGTCGCCGGTTCGGGAACCGTGTTATCGTGAGCATAGATGCCCGGGATGGATATGTGGCAACCCATGGCTGGCAGGAGAGTACTGCGGTTACTGCAATCGAACTGGCGGAGATGATGGCATCCTTTGGCGTGGAGCGATTCATATATACCGACATATCTCGCGACGGTACACTCACTGAACCGAATTATGATAGCGTGCATGAATTATCAGTGAAAACCAGGCTTCCTATCATCGTTGCGGGTGGTATATCATCACTTGAGCATTTAAAGAGGTTAGCCAAACTTGGTGTTGAGGGAGCTATAGTAGGCCGTGCCCTTTATACTGGTGACATAGACCTGAAAGCTGCACTGGCTGATATTACCGTGTAGGAGCTTCTTGTGCATCCCGCATTAATTGTCATATTCACTACACTCGGTATGTTCCTCTTTATTTGGCTGGTGTTATCCCGCATTATTAGAAAGATTCACCCAACTCCTATATCGCATCGCCTGGCTATATTCCTGGATAATCCGGTGCGCAGACACGTTTTCAGCCCAGCGAAAGTTCTGGATAAAATGGGAATCGCAGCAGGGATGAGTGTTTTGGAACTGGGCCCTGGCCCCGGCTTTTTCACCGTCGAGTCGGCGCAGCGCGTATATAGTTCGGAAGGTGTGGGAAAGCTCTATTGCTTGGATATCGAGCCAGCGATGATATCCAGAGTTAAGAAGAAAATCTTTAACAAGTCACCGGAAAACGTTGAGCTAATGGTGGGGAATGGGGAATGCCTGCCATATAAAAATGGCAGCTTCGACCTGGCATATATGGTCACCGTCCTCGGTGAGATACCTGATAAAACTCGTGCGTTGCAGGAGTTATATCGTGTGATTCGGCCCGATGGAGTGCTATCAATTTCAGAATACCTTCCCGATCCCGATTATCCCCTGAGAAGAACAACCATCGCCTGGGCTCGTAGAGCAGGGTTTGAGCCCTTCGAGGAATTCGGCAATTTTTTTGCTTACGTGATTAATTTTAGGAGGAGTCATATTGAAATTCGATGAAAAGGGTTTAATAGTAGCGATTATTCAGGATGCAGAAACAGGGGAGGTGCTGATGGTGGGTTATATGAACGAGGAGTCGTTAAGAAGGACGCTTGATTCCGGTCAGGTCTGGTTCTATAGTCGCAGCCGAAAGGAACTCTGGCATAAGGGGGCAACATCGGGGAACTACCTCAACGTTAGCGATATCTTTAAGGATTGCGATGAGGATGCACTCCTGGTTAAGGTTGAAGCCACTGGACCCGTATGCCATACCGGTAACAGGAGTTGCTTCTTTCGTGTACTGGGTGAAATTGCAGGGTAGAACATGTTGCGCTACATCATATTGTAGCGTTTCTTGAAGCGCTCCACTCTCCTCGCCGTATCCACAATACGCATCTCCCCGGTAAAGAAGGGATGGCACTTGCTGCAAAGCTCCACCTTAAGCACAGGCTTTGTCGAGCCAGTGGTAAAGGTGTTACCGCAAGAGCAGATGACCTGCGCTTCCACATATTTGGGATGTATATCCTTTTTCATTGGCGGTAAACGCCTACCTTCTTTCTATCTTTGGATGCTGGTGCGAACTTGACGAAGCCATCGATGAGCGCAAATATTGTATGATCCCGACCGAGGCCAACGTTGTCTCCTGGGAGAATGCGTGTTCCCCTCTGGCGAACGATAATAGTACCGGCGCGCACCTGCTCACCGCCATACCGCTTAACCCCAAGCCTTTTTGATTGGCTGTCACGCCCCAGCCTTGTGCTTCCGCCACCTTTTTTATGCGCCACTTTCTCGCTCTCCTCCGTTTTTAATCGATATTGCGCGCTATCCCAAAGCGTATATGCCCCCACCTGGCTTACTATCAGCTTAGGTAGAGCTTTAAACCCCACGCTAGCATACAATCTCCTTAATAGAAAGCGTGGTATAGAACTGCCGGTGTCCCTTCATCCTGCGGTAACGCACCTTGGGCTTATATTTGAAGACGATAACCTTCTTTCCCTTGCCCTCGCCTAGGACTTCAGTGATAACCTTCGCCCCATCAACAGTTGGCGTGCCTACTCTAACGCTATCCCCATCGGCGACCAGCAATACCTGATCCAGTTCAACAGCGCTGCCTTCCACTGCGTGAATGCGCGCTACGTCGATGTTGTCTCCGGATGATACCTTATACTGCCTTCCCCCTGTTTTGACGATAGCGTAAGCTTTATTGTTATCTTTGGCGGACGTTTGCTTCTTAACCTTTGAAGCTACCAATGGTTACCTCCTAAAGCACGCTACTCCCCTGTCTCTATAAACTCGGTAATCTAGCTATAGTTTACGATCGGGGAGACTGGGGTGCCTCAACCACTTCTAAATCCTATCATTTTCTGTCACAGATGTCAAAGGGGCATAGCTTTGCTATAATAGGGGACACCATGATCAATCTGGATCACATTCTTCCCAAGGTAACCAGGCCTGCCCGATATACCGGTGGTGAGTGGAACAGCATCACGAAGGACTGGGATGCAATCGATATAAAGATGGCTCTAGCATACCCAGACCTATATGAGATCGGTATGTCCAACCTGGGACTTGTCATCCTCTATGATCTCATTAATAGAGAACCCGATGCGCTAGCCGAGCGTGTCTATGCCCCCTGGGTTGATATGGAGGCGGAAATGCGGAATGCCTCTATCCCCCTCTTTAGCCTGGAATCGCGGCATCCGTTAAAAGACTTCGACATTATCGGCTTCTCCCTGGCGTATGAGCTCACATATACTAATGTACTTAATATGCTTGACCTGGCGGGGATTCCTGTATACGCCTCACAGCGCAACGGATCTTATCCCCTGATAATAGCTGGTGGTAGTTGCGCACTTAATCCTGAGCCCATGGCAGAATTTATCGACATTTTTGTCCTTGGTGAGGGAGAGGAAGTTCTCCTTGAGCTACTGGAAACTTTTCGCCGGTGGAAGCTGCAGGGTTCACATGAAAAGCAGGAATTACTACGGGAACTGACACACATTCCCGGACTCTACGTGCCCAGTCTATACCAGGTTGACTATCATATCGATGGCACCATTGCTAAGATATGGCCTGCATCAGCGGGACTAAGCCCAAGCATTAAGCGGCGCATACTTGTCGACCTGCCTCCCGTGATAACCAGGCCGGTCATCCCATATGTGGCGACAATTCATGACCGTGCAGCTATCGAGATCCAGCGTGGGTGCACAAGGGGTTGTCGCTTCTGCCAGGCAGGGATAATCTATCGTCCGCTTCGGGAACGACCGAAGGAGGAGATTATATCGGCGGCAGACGAACTGCTGCGGAATTGCGGTTACAATGAGCTTTCCCTGTTGTCCCTGAGCACAGGCGACTATTCAGAAATAGAGAGCCTGGTAAGCATACTATCATCACGATATCGAGAGCACAATCTCAAGATATCACTACCCAGCCTTCGCATCGATAGCTTTTCACTAGGATTAATAGATACCACTGCAACTGTGAAGAAGACTGGATTGACCTTTGCTCCTGAGGCGGGAAGTGAAAGGCTGCGCCGTGTGCTCAATAAGGGCATCTCCGATGAAGAAATTCTCCAAACCCTGGAGAACGCTGCGGAGCGTGGCTGGAGCAGTGTCAAGCTATATTTCATGCTCGGTCTGCCCACTGAGACACCAGATGATATAGAGAGCATCGTTCATCTGGTGCATCACGGTAGCCCTGCACGGAGGAAACCCGGGAGCAGAGCCCTTCATATGAAGGTAAGCACCTCCACTTTTGTGCCCAAAGCGCACACCGCATTTCAATGGGTGGCACAGCACAGTGAAGAGGGGCTAAATGCCAGCATCGAGGCTCTTAGACGCGGCCTGAAAAAATCGGGCATGCACCTGTCATGGCATGACCCCAAGATGAGCTTACTTGAAGGGGTACTGGCGCGAGGCGATAGGCGCCTGTCCCAGGTTATATATCGTGCCTGGCAATCGGGCTCTAAATTCGATGCCTGGAGCGAGCACTTCAATTATGAAAAATGGGATCGAGCCTTTGATGAATTTGGGCTCGATCCCGCTTTCTATGCTAACCGCCAACGCCCTTTTGATGAAATCCTACCCTGGGCTCATATAGACGTTGGGATAAACGCTACCTTTCTGCAACAAGAGTGTCAACGTATGCTTCAGGACCAGCTAACCAATGACTGCCGCGCCGGTCGCTGCAACGCTTGCGGGCTGGAGAGCTGGCACCCCGCTTGCAGTAAAAGTAATTAAAACTC
>JAAXQM010000092.1 GCA_012974295.1 Dehalococcoidales bacterium | reverse complement strand
CTGATTGGAAACCAGCCGTAGAGTGTAAAGGCATAAGGGAGCTTGACTGCGAGAGAGACATCTCGAGCAGGTACGAAAGTAGGTCTTAGTGATCCGGCGATTCCGCATGGAAGGGTCGTCGCTCAACGGATAAAAGGTACTCCGGGGATAACAGGCTTATCTCCCCCAAGAGTCCATATCGACGGGGAGGTTTGGCACCTCGATGTCGGCTCATCACATCCTGGGGCTGAAGCAGGTCCCAAGGGTTTGGCTGTTCGCCAATTAAAGTGGTACGTGAGCTGGGTTTAAAACGTCGTGAGACAGTTTGGTCCTTATCTGTTGCGGGCGCAGGATATTTGAGGAGATCTTTCCCTAGTACGAGAGGACCGGGATGGACGAACCTATGGTGCACCAGTTGTTCCGCCAGGGGCATTGCTGGGTAGCTAAGTTCGGCAGGGATAACCGCTGAAAGCATCTAAGCGGGAAGCCCACTTCAAGATAAGATATCCCATGGCGTAAGCCATCTGAAGGCTCGTTGTAGACCACAACGTTGATAGGTCGGGTGTGGAAGTGTAGTAATACATGGAGCTTACCGATACTAATAAGCCGTGCGGCTTATCCATATTTTTTGATTGAAACTCTACTGACTAATCTACTATTCAATTATTAGGCAACTCTTAGTATTCTCTCTTCTTTTTAGAGAGAATACTTTAGAGAGGTCTATACCCCTCAAGGGGGTACTGAAAAGAGTCCCCAAAGGGGGACGAGATGAAAATATAATAAGGATGAGGGATACACATCTCCCCCACCCTTACTAACAAGTTTTACGGCGGTCATAGCAAAGAGGATCCACCCGTTCCCATTCCGAACACGGAAGTTAAGCTCTTTAGCGCCGATGGTACTGCACGGGCGACTGTGTGGGAGAGTAGGTCACCGCCGTTTTTCTATAACAAAAGCCCCAGGCAGAAGATCTGCCTGGGGCTTTTGTGCGTTTGGGGTTTAGGGAGCAACGGAACGTAAAACAGGGTATCACCCCGCACCTGGTAGGGGGGGCTGAAGCCCAACGGTACGGTATTGTACGTTAAGCCGACAACTGTCTAATATGTCTAATAATGTGGGATAACCACTTAATTTTGTATGATATTTGCATATATAAGGATTTTCCAGTTATTATATTATGGTGTTTAATATTTTTTTCGCTCATTTAAGGTTATATAAATTGCAAGGAGGTTGAGAATGAAACGTTTAATGGCATCCTTGGGATGGATCCCTATTTTGGTGTTGGGTCTTGTTTTGGTTTTAGCATCAACAGCTGAAGAGGCTCTTTGCGAACCTATCAGGATCATGCTCATAGGAGATTCCATCACACAAGGCGGCATAGATCAAAATGCCTACCGCAAGCCTTTATACCTGGCGCTGATCGGTTCCCCGCGGTACTGCAACGTCGACTTTATCGGTACGCTCCAGCATGGCGATGAGGACTTCGACCGAGACCACGATGGCTACTGGGGTTGGCGGGCCGATGAGATCCTAGACGAGTCCATGTCCAACATCTGGAATAATGCCGCATCTAATCCTCCGGATATCGCCCTAATCCATCTTGGTACTAACGATATCATCCGAGCCCATCCAACTTACAGTTCCTGCGTTGAATCCACCATCAATGATCTCGGCCAGATCATTGACAAACTAAGGACTGTCAATCCAAATGTGATTGTTTTACTGGCGCAGATCATTCCATCTACCGCAAGCAATTGCGAAGATCTCATTCCCAAGCTTAACTTTAGAATCCCAGTCCTTGCAGCATCCAAATCAACGACCGCCTCGCCGGTGATGGTGGTCGACCAATACACCGATTTCAACGTCGCCGATGACTGCTACGACGGCATCCATCCCAATGATACAGGCGACCAGAAGATGGCAAACAAATGGGTAGCATCGCTGGATACCATCCTGCCCGGCCTCTGCACTGCGTGGTGTGGTAATGGTATTTGCGAAGTAGGCGAGATTTGCACTAATTGCCCAGAAGACTGCATATCTTCTTCCGGCACAGATCCCGGTTGCGGTAACGGCGTGTGTGAACCCGGGAGCGGAGAAGACTGTATTTTTTGTCCTTCGGATTGTGCAGGAAAACAAGTAGGCGCTACCAAGCGACAATTCTGCTGTGGTGATGGCGATGGTAATAATCCGGTGGGTTGCGGAGATGAAAGATGCAACACCAACGAATATGCCTGTATAAATACAACTGAGTCTTATTGCTGTGGCAATGGTACCTGCGAAGGAGCTGAGGATAGCATCAATTGTTTAGTCGACTGTCCAGAGCCAGTCTGTGGCGATACTATTTGTGACGACGGTGAAGACCAGTGTAGCTGCCCGGGAGACTGTGGAACAGCGCCATCTACTGAAACTGATTGCTCCGACGGTTTAGATAACGATTGTGACGGTTCAATTGACAGCAACGACTCTGATTGTGAAAATGAATGTTTGTCAAAGCGAGAAGCGTGCACATTAGATGAGCAGTGTTGCTCTAATTGGTGCCACAGAGGCGCATGCAAGTAGTGATTCTAAAAAAAGCTAATAGTTAAATCTGTTGCATTCATCTGTGAGAATATACGGATACTGATTTTCTCTATTAAAGGCAGGGTCAGAAATGGCAAGCCGATCGCTTAACGTGTTGAAAGACCCCTGTAATTCCCTGATATATAATCGAAAACA
>JAAXQM010000176.1 GCA_012974295.1 Dehalococcoidales bacterium | reverse complement strand
ACCATATATGGGGCAAGTGCTCCTCGCGGCGGGATGCATGACTACTTCCACGCTATCCTGCGCTGCGCCCTAGCACATGGGGCAGTGGTTCGCACCTGCTGCCCTGTAGAGGAAATTATCATCCGCAATGGGCAGGCAGTGGGGGTGCAGCTCAGAGACAATGCCGCCTGGGGTGAAAAGACCATCTGGGCGGACAAGGCGGTGGTCAGCGCCGTTGATGTCAGGCAAACCTTCAACAAGCTGATCGGTCCCCAGCATATGGACCATGGACTGCTACAGAAGGTAAATGACACCAGCCTCAAGGGGGGTAGCATCTACGTGTCCCACTTCCTTACTCGAGAGCCTCTTCGCTTACGCCCCAAGTTCAAGGACTGGCCCTTTATGGCCAGTGGAATCTACCCCTGTGACTCGCGGGAGATCTACTATGACCATGTAGCCGATGTAGACGGCCTGAAAGGCAATCCCACTATGCCCGCGCAGAGGGTGTTCTGGATGGCCGTCCCTGGCCGCAGATTTCCCTCCACAGACCCCCAGTGCACCATCCCCAATCACCACCTCGTCTCTCCTTTCTATGTGTTTGTTCCCCCACCGGAATATCATGTGGATGGTCCTGATGCCATAAACAAATATAAAGAGAAGATGAACGCTTATATGCGGGAAGCCTTTAGCCAGGTAGTGGAGAACCTCAATTCGGACAGCCTGGTTTACCATTGGGCAAACACCCCTTTGGATTCAGAGTTTCGCAACACCGGTCTCATCGGCGGCGGCTACAGCGGCACCCGCCTGTGCAAGGACGAGATGTGGACCAACCGTCCCCTGCCCGAGCTTTCCCGCTACTGCACCCCTATCGACCGGCTTTACCTTGGCAATCAGTCAACTGGGCACCCTGGTGGGTTGTGCCTGATGGCTATCCCCTACAACCTGATGCATATCCTCATTGAGGACGGGATCGCCGAGCCCGGCAACTGGTGGTACCCATCACCGTGGTACATACCGAAGAGAGGTAAGATATCAGCCATACCTCGCAAATAAATAGAGGGAAAGGAGGGTACGATGGAACTAAAGAAGCGCCAAACGCAGATGCTGACTGGCGACATTTTTGATGAGTTTCCTGATGAGAGCGATTGGGATGCAATTATTATAGGAGGTGGGCCTAACGGCCTGATGACAGGAGCCTATCTGGCTAAAGCGGGGGCAAAAGTGGCGGTGGTAGAGCGCCGCTACGAGGTTGGAGGAGGGCTAGCTACAGAGGAGATCCTCTTCCCCTGCTACTACTCCAACATGCATGCCATCTATCACATGATGGTGGACTATATGCCGGTGATGCAGGACTTCAATCTGGACAAGCATGCCCTGATATGGATAAAGCCCAACCTTCAGACCGCTATGGTGTTCGGGGATGGCAGCTCTCTGCAGCTGACCCGCATGGTGGAGGACACCACTGATTCCATACATAAGGTCTCGCACAAGGATGCCGTTGCCTTTGGGAAGCTGATGCGTACCTGGAGGCGAATGGTCAGTGAGATAGTAGGGCCAGCTACCTATTTACCACCGATACCTTCTTTGGACTTGATTGTAGCTATGCAGCGCACCGAGGTTGGCCGGGAGTTGCTGGAGCTTAATGAGTGCAGCCCGTTGGAGATTATGACGGACCACTTCGAGAACGATCGGGTGAGGGCCTTAATGCTATATACCGCTTGCATGTGGGGGTTGGACCCCCGGGAAACGGGGACAGGCTTGTTTGTGCCTCTCCTTCTGGAGCGGGGCATGAACAAGTGTTACTGCTACGGAGGGTCGCACAAGTTTGCCGGTGCCCTGGCGAGGGAGATCGTCAGGGCCGAGGGGACGATCCTGGAGGCCTCTGAGGTGACCAGGATCAACATGCAGAACGGCAATGTTGCCGGGGTGGAGCTGATGGAGGGGCGCACGCTGAATAGCAAGGTGGTGATATCCAGCCTGGACCCGCACACTACCTTCCTCGATCTTGTGGGCAAGGAGAGTCTGCCAACGACGCTGAAGGAAACTGTGGAGAACTGGAAGTACGATAAGTGGAGCTACTATACTTTGCACCTGGTGGCTAAGGAGCAGCCGAAGTACCAGTGCGATGACCCCTGGGTCAACGAGTCCTTCATGACCATCTTTGGTTTCGACAGTACCGACCAGGTGGTGGCCCACTGGAACAATGTGATGGCGGGCAAGGTGGATGGCGATTTCGGCGGTCACAGCACCTGCGAGAGCTTCTGGGACCCCCATCTGGTTCGGATGCCGGGCGGGGAAGTCTCCTTCTTCCAGATGCATGCCCCCTATGATATTGAAGGTGGCTGGGAGAAGCGGAATAAGGAACTGGAGGAAGCCATATTGGACAAATGGCAGAAGGCGGCACCTAACATGAAGCGGGAGAACATCATCATGACCAGTCCCGAGACCCCGGTGGACATTGAGATACGTTTCCCTAATATGCGTCGTGGTGCTATCAAACACGGTGACTATACACCAATGCAATTGGGCTATAATCGTCCCAATATTGAGTGCTCTAGCTCGAAGACGCCTATAGGGGGGCTGTACCTGTGCGGCGCCTCCACCTATCCCGGAGGCATGGTCACCGGAGGCCCTGGATACGTGGCTGCCAACAAGGTAGCCGAGGACATGGGCCTGAAGAAATGGTGGAAGCCGACACCTGCCATGGAGAAATACATCAAGACCTACAT
>JAAXQM010000166.1 GCA_012974295.1 Dehalococcoidales bacterium | reverse complement strand
AGATGTGTATAAGAGACAGCTTTATACTCCATCGGTGACGGAAAGTTAAACCTATCTGGACATGAGAACACTTTGACTTGCACTGCAATACACGAGCTTGTCCGTAATACCTGATCATGTCTTCGCACTTCTCCAGGCTATCAAGGTATGGGTTCTACTCAAGTACCGCGTATGCTTTTATATCTTTCTCATACCCCTGTGGGTAACAGCTAAAGTGGCAAGCCCCGCAATATTAAAAGCAGCGAAAGTTATGGCGGCAGCTCTCCCCCAATCGAAAACAAACTCATTAATTAGAAGCCCGAGAGTGCCAATGATGAGTAGAATAAAGCCACTTATTTTAACAACTTCTTTCATATATTAACTCCTTGGTCCCAATTGCTTAGGGAGTGCAGCAATAGTCTCTATCAACCCCCAAGCTTGTGGGGCTTTTTAAAGCTGGGGGACACCCCCAGACCCCCGGTCACTATATAATCGGGGCACCTCTTTTTCAGCGGTCCCGCTTGAGGTGTCATCTAAAACAGAGGGGAACTGGGACGCATGCATACGTTGATCACCAGAGGGATTAACCCGCTACGGTTTTATTGATCACCGCGCCAGGAATGGTAGTCCATGTATCTGCTGATTGCCCTTGCCGCTCTGTAAACCGAAGGGTAGAATGGCATCTTGTGCTCTGCGCACATTGTCTTTACGATCTGCAGAGTCTCTAAACCGTAGCCAGCTTCCACTCCATGGACAACAACCGCGGTCGGCTTCTGCAGTCCGCGGAACGCCTCCAGTATGCGGCCTCTCGCATCTCTACAGAACTCGCGATATATACTTTTCATAAATGGCTCGATCTCCGGTGCAAGCTGCCACAGAAACATATCCGGCTCTGCCCAGCCATCAATAAGCTTCAGTGCAGCAGCCCAGTCGTTGCGGTAGTTACCCATGTCAAAGGGATTTCTCAGCATGCTGCCTGCCACGGGGATAATAGGCTCAATCTCCGTAACCAGCGCCTCTGGAGCTGGGGGAAGGGTAAGCCCTCCGCGTTCGCATTCGTCCGAGGCCCGTACGCTGGCACCACCCCCCAGACCCACTACAGCTACCTTCCGCCCCCGTGGAAGAGGAAAGAACTGGAAGGTTACCATCAGATCAATCATCTCCTCAAAATCCTCAACGCGGATGGCGCCGGTCTGCCTAAGTAGCGCTTCCCACACCGCGTCATTGCCAGCCAGAGCCCCTGTATGGGAGAGTGCACCACGGCTACCGGCTGCGGTGCCGCCTTTCTTGATAATGATCACTGGCTTTTTCGCTGCCGCTTCAGTAAGCACCTTTCGCAGACGCTTCCCGTCCCTGGTTCCCTCGATATAGGCAGCAATAACCTCTGTCTCCCGGTCATGCGCCAGATATTCCAGGAGGTCGGTTTCATTGATGTCGCTGGCGTTCCCGTAGCTCACTACTTTGCTGAAGCGTACTCCACGGGCACTTGCCCCCCGCGTTACGAGGATTGAATAGCTTCCGCTCTGAGCGATGAAGCCTACAGTCCCGGCATCCTTGGGGAAGTCAGCACAATAGGAGATGCCGGAACGGGGACAGTATATCCCCATGCAATTGGGGCCGAGGATGCGAATACCACCGCTGCGGGCGATGGATACCAGCTCATCCTGCAACCTCGCTCTATCCTCTTCGCCAGTCTCGGCGAAGCCCGAGGTATAAAGGTGAACAGTTTTTACTCCCTTTGCTACGCAGTCCTCGAGGAGCTGGCGCGTGGCCGGCGCGGGAATCATACAGATAACGTGATCCACCGGTCCGGGCACATCTTTAACGTTGGGGTAAGCCTTCAGACCCGAAACTTCTTCGAATTTTGGGTTGATCGGGTAGATTTCACCTTTGTATTCGAATTTGATTAGGGTATCTAAGAATAGCTGGGTAACAGCATTCCACGGGCCCGCGCTCGCGCCCACCACTGCTATTGAGCGGGGGTGAAAGATATGGTCTAATGTCATATTATGCCCTAGCTTTCCGCCAGTTCCTCTCGGAAAAATGCCTCCCCTTTTTCAGGAGAGGCACTCCAAAACGCATTAATTTGTCTACACCTATTTTACCTGGTTACTCCTCTTATGGCAATGAGTTATGCTCGTCCAGTATGTTGGCGATTACAACACAATAGACGCATTATTACTAAGTGGGTTGTGCCTATGGCTTACACCCCGTGCGGGTGTGATGAAGCAACAAATTACATCGTGAAAATGTGCTGATAAAATAAAGGGCTATCAATACTAGTTCTTTGAGTCGGTCATTACCGACGGCTGCAATTTATTTTGGAAATATTTACGCTGGAAGTATAAGGCAACGCTTACAAGGCTGATGAGCACCGGCACCTCCACCAGAGGACCGATTACTGCAACAAATGCCTGCCCCGAGCCGATTCCAAACACCGCTATAGATACCGCTATAGCCAACTCAAAGTTATTACTAGCAGCGGTGAATGCAATAGCGGTAGTCTTGGAATAGTCTGCTCCAATTTTCTTTCCCATATAAAATGAGATAAAAAACATAAGCACAAAATATATCAGAAGCGGTATGGCTATGCGGACGACGTCCAGGGGAAGTTCCACGATAATATCTCCTTTGAGGGAGAACATTACCACGATAGTAAAGAGAAGGGCAATAAGTGTAATGGGGCTTATTTTAGGTATGAACTTGCTCTCATACCATTCCCGTCCCTTTCTTTTTATAAGGACGAATCGTGTTAACATGCCCCCGAAGAAGGGGATCCCCAGATATATAAAGACGCTCTGTGCGATCTGGGCCATCGTTACGTCCACTGCCGAACCTTCGAGACCAAAATATTTCGGTAGCACCGTTATAAAGACATAGGCATAAACAGAATAGAAGAGTATCTGGAAGATAGAATTGAAGGCTACTAGTCCAGCGGCGTACTCGCTGTCTCCTTTTGCAAGCTCGTTCCATACAATTACCATGGCGATGCATCTGGCCAACCCAATCATGATCAGGCCAACCATATAATCTGGGTATGGCCACAGGAAACCGAGGAACCCAATTGCAAGTAAGAACATGAGCACTGGCCCTATGACCCAGTTCTGGATCAGGGAAAGCCCTAATATACGCCAGTTGCGGAATACCTTGCCCAGCTCTTCGTACTTAACCTTAGCCAATGGCGGATACATCATCAGGATAAGCCCGACAGCTATAGGAATCGAAGTTGTACCCACACTAAGGCGGTCGAGGAAAGCGGCCATCCCGGGGACCAGGTACCCCAGCCCCACGCCGATTCCCATAGCCAGGAATATCCACGCTGTTAGATAGCGATCCAATATGGATAACCGACGGACGGTACTGCCCGAGTCAGCGTTACTCACTACATCTGCTCTCTATTCAAGATACTTGTTGTCGTAAATCTTCAAGACTGATCTACACGTATATCACTTGTTGTCCTGTTGCTTTCGAGCATAACATTTGCTCTAACTTTGAATCAGCAGGACCACGTAGTATATGCCCACACCGATAAAAACCAGCGCTACAATCCTCCTCATGACTCTTTCTGCCGCCGTGACTTTGTTAAACCATTGAGAAACCTTTGCTACCCCGAAGGATAGGAGGACTGCAAAGATAAGCACGGGAAGACCTGTTCCTAATGCAAACACGGCGGGGAAGGTGATGCCCCCTGTGGATTGCATGGCAAGTGGTATTAAAACAGCGAAAAAGAGGATTGCAGTGTAGGGGCAAAATGCCAGGGCGAATATAACACCCATGAGGAATGCTCCTAATCTCCCTTTATTTGCGACTCTTTCTGCCAGAGACGATAGCCTACCACCACCTTGCACGAAAGGAATCTTAACAATACCGAGCATGAGAATCCCCACAATAATAAAGAGCGGCCCGAGTATTCTCTCGCCCCAATCCTGTAGCGCTTCGGAAATACCAGGGATACTCAGACCTACAAGTATAACCAGCATACCAATCATAGAATATGACACCATGCGTCCCAGCATATAAAGAAGGCCGGAAGTAACCACATACTTACGATCGGTTATATTACGGCTAATATATGCCATAGCTGAAATATTGGTAGCCATCGGACAGGGGCTGATAGCAGCCAGTAAGCCAATCAGGAAAGCGGCGATAATGGGCAGGCTGCCGCTTTCAGTTAAACGGAGTGCTAGTTCACTAAAATCCATAGGCCCTTACTTCAAACGCTCCGCAATCTCTTCGTTTACATAGTCAACAAATTCCTGGTCCTTTCCTATGAGGAACCAGATGCCGGTTATACTCTCAATGTCGTCAACGCCGTTTACTACCTTATTCATGTACAGAGACGACGTATAGGCCCCGTATTTATCGATTATTACCGAGTTTGCATCGTCCTGAACATTGACCGCCATAAACACCAGTTCACCATCTGCCAGCTCATCTGAATAAAAGGTATCTAGCGTATACCTCACCTTATCCTCAGCATAGGTACAGCTATAGCAGCGATTGGTGCGGTGGAAGTACACTACTTCTACCCCATTATCCACACTGGGTTCTAGTGTAGAGTCCGGGTTTGGCAAAGATGTACTACATGCAGTAAAGATGCATCCGGCCACGATCAATATAGTCATAAATAAGACGAATACCTTTCCTCTGGTGAATAGATTCATACTTTCCTCCTCTACCTTTACTTAGGAATGGATAGCTGGTTAATATTCCTTTCCCCTAGCTCCCAATACGATTAAGCAGTTCAATCACTCTCGCCCTTATCTCGTCCCTTATCTCTCTGACCTTTTCTATAGATTTATCCTTTGGATCCTCCACCTGCCAGTCCCGGGTATCAATCCAGCTTGCCGGGCACACCACCTCCGCATCGCAGCCCATAGTTACTACCAAATTTACCTCGTCTATTAAATCAGGTGTCAACAACTTCGGCTTCTTACCACTAATATCGATGTCTACCTCTTTCATAACCTTAACAACAGTGGGACCTACAGCAGAGGCTGGGTTGGTACCTGCAGAAATCGCTTTACCATGCCCCTTAGAAAGCTTGTTGTAGAAGGCCTCAGCCATCTGGCTACGTCCCGCATTATGCACGCAGACAAAGAGTACATTATTCATACTGATCTCCTAGTTCGAGCGGCCGTTTGAAGTTTTCAGCGACCATTTCCCAGAACTACAATTATTCGCAACAACTGTTGCGAGAAGAAGAGCAACGTCAGGTGCCACCACCTTTCGACGGCAAGTCCTCATACCCAATTACCCCACTCGCTTTGTAGTTACCAATCCTCTGTAGAACCTCCTCATTGTCGGGGAGGCAGCCACATTGCCCTCCATTCGTATAGATGACCAGGTCGTCGACGGTCACCTCGAAGATGCCACCATGCCCCTCTTTCAGTTCCGTTGTAATGCCAAACTTACTCCTGATTTCGGCCGCCATCCTGGAGGCCAAGTCATAATATCCTCATTCAACACAATAAATAATCTCAACATTTCTAGGTTGTCTAGCTTCGCTCGTATTATCCATAGCGTCCTCCCGTATAAATTTTAGTCCTTTTTGCTTAAAGTTCTTACTGTGAGCACAACGTGCCACAAGTACAACCTCAGCATATGTTCTGTAGACAGACATCCCCCTCGGGGTCGCTGTTAACCCACCATTCGCACTTGCTGTCGTTAGACGGTATCCCCTTCATAAACTCAGGAACAAGCTTTATCCACTCTATATCTCCTGGCTGGCCATCAATGGTGGGCCAGTCTCCGTGCACTGCATTATAAGCATCAAGGGCGATCTGAATGGCATCCCTGGCTTGATCACACGACATTACAACTGTTGGTAGCGGTGTTGGCGTTGCCGTGGCTGTAGGCGTGGGTGTCGGCTCTGCGTTTCCGCCTCCCCCGCAAGCGGCCCCTACTAGCAGCAAAGTACCCATGAATACTATCACAGCAATCCTTATGATTTTCATCAGTGCCCTCCTTTAGTAGTGAGGCGTGTATCCCTCTACTTCTCTACTTTTTGTTCTTTGTCCCTGGCATTGATTATGAACTGGGTCACTTCAGCCTTGTCTGGCAACCGCCCGGAGCAAACTACCTCCTCGTTAATCACTAATCCAGGAGTGGTCAAAATGGGGTAGTCCAGTATCTTAGTGATGTCTTTAACCTCCTGGACACTGGCATCAATACCCAGTTCCTTCACCACATCCTTCGTCGTCTTCTCTAGTTGACTACACTTGGCACATCCCGGCCCGAGAATCTTTATTTGCATTTCTAACCTCCTACTTTATTTATTGGACTACCAGCCCAAATATATATCCTGCTAAGGTGGCCATTATTACTACTAATGTTACATATACCAGCGTTTTTTGGGTTCCCATGATTTTTCGGATGACCAGCATGTTGGGAAGTGAGAGAGCAGGACCTGCAAGGAGAAGCGACAATGTCGGACCCTTTCCCATACCCAGATCTGTAAAGGCTCTGACGATAGGAACTTCGGTAAGGGTGGCAAAGTACATTAACGCGCCCAGAAAAGAGGCAATGAAGCAGGAGAGAAGGCTATTACCACCCACTACGCTCGATACAACATCTTCGGGAACAACAACGACAATCATCCCTGCAACGAACACACCTACCAGTAGCCACGGAACTATCAACTTGACGAAACGAAATGTCTCCTTCATCCATAGCATCAATTCGCCCCGCGTAAACCAGCGCCATAGGACGATGGCCAGAATGAACATAAGGATGCCGGTCGCAATCCAGTTCTGAGAGGCTGCAAATACGAGTATGCCAACCATAGTGCCGAAGAAGATGGCCTGTTGCCACAGAAGCTTTTCCTCGGGATCGGCGGCCAGAATATCAAAGGCCTGTGCATCCTTGGCGGTTTCCTCTTTCCGGTAGATGAAGGCCATAATAAGCCCTATAACCACGGCGAAGATTATGGCACCAATTGCACGCGCGATACCTAAGTCGTAGCCCAGAAGACGCGCTGTATAGACGATGGCGAGCACGTTGATCGCCGGCGCAGAATATAGAAAAGCGATTGCCGGACCGATGCCAGCACCCCTCTTATATATGCTGCCGAAAAGGGGAAGCACCGTGCAGGAGCAAACCGCCAGTATTGTGCCTGATACTGAGGCTACGCTATAGGAAAGCCACCTCTTTGCCTGTGGCCCAAAATATTTGAGGATAGCACCCTGGGATATAAAAACGGCAATGGCACCGGCAATGAAAAAAGCGGGTACGAGGCACGTTATGACATGTGCTGACAAGTACTCCGACAGGCCATCAATCCCGCCTCTCAGGAGTTCAATAAAGAAGTCCATACAAATTCCCTATATGCGCATTCTTGCATATGGTTTACATAAAAAAAGAGACTCTTATCTCACCACCAGTCCAACTGGCCGGGCACAACCGGTGCCGACACGCTCGGCTTTCTTGAGACGCTCCCTATCCAACACTACCACCTCGTTGCCCTCCAATCCCTTGTGCACCGCCTCGACCAGAGCTGTGAAATGTTCACTCATCCCTTTTTGGTCTATTGAGTACAGGGACCATAGACCATCCTTCCTCAGCTTGAGGAAACCAGCATCATATAAGACACTCAGGTTCCGCGAAGCTCTGGTCTGTGAGATTTCAAGAGCTTGCATCACCTCGCAGACACAGCACTCTCTCTCCAGTAGCAGGTTCAAGATCCTGAGTCTGGTCTCATCAGATAGAGCTCTGAAAGCCTTAGTTAAATCTCGCATTGTCGTAATTAAATTTATATCGAAATATGCGCATCAACACTTATATTTTAATTATATATCTGGTGTCAATATGAATCAATCTGTTACGCCTTAGTGGCTGATCACCGCTAGCCTCTTGTCGCTGTCATTGCAAGGAACGAAATGCCGAAGCAATCCAGGTGTTAGCGGGACAGTGAGACGCGGGGATTGCCGCGCTGCGCTTACAATGACAAATTGGCTATTTCCCACATACCACGAGGTGGGGCACTGCCCGGATATGCTGTCACCTCTATTTAAATGAGATCAGGAATAATCACTTAAGCCACTGTCCGCCAAATGTAATGTAATTGCCCACCGTTCTCACCCTCATTGCTTGCTATAACCGGATCTACTTCTTCGCCACCTTGCCCGACTCTTCCAGTTTCTTTAGTATCATGAGCCACTGCTGATACAGGGATTCGGGCTCCTCTTTCCCTGGCTCCTGCCAGGGCCCCGGCAGGTTCATATCCTTCGCTATAATCTTATAGCAGTTATACGACTCGGTCGCTCCCGAATTGGCTCCAAGATGCCACGCAGCTCCGGTAGCATAAAGATTCTTGATAGGTGTTCTGTGGTTTGCCAGCTCCGGGGTCGGCCGTTTATCCTCAATTTGATGGGTGACGCGGTCGAGGAGGGCCATAACACCATCGGGTGCCAGGTTTTTCATCCGCAGGCAGTCGTAGGGGGTGTTGTAATCGATGCCGATGATATTATCCCCGGTCATATTGGGGGCATGCCTCTGCCACACAGTTAACAGGTCTTCAGCGTACTTCTTTTTTATATCCAGCCACTCCCTCTCGGTAAAGGCACTGGCAGGAGGCGCGATTTGCTCGTTATTGGCCGTGTGCTTCCCCGGCGGTGCATAGGAGGGATCGGCCAGGCTGTGGCACCAGACTGTAGGGCAGAAATCCTCCAGCGGAGGGAACATGCCCAGCCTTGAATAATGGGTCTCCCTGGCGATGTGGTCGGGGTCGGGATCCTCGGCCAGCCCCAGCCAGAATGTGTCATTTATATCCGGGTTGAATGCGGCAGCTTCATACTTTGGAGCCTCATGGAGAGCAAAAGTGTACCACATCAGACAACCGAAAGAGGTTTCCAGGAGCTCTATACGGCGTGCCAGCTTCTCTTCAACATTCTCCCTGCCGATGAGGTCGAATATAAGCTGCTGCGGGTTCAATGTGCTCACCACCAGCTTATTCGCTCTGACCTCAGTGCCATCAGTGAGGCGAATACCCCTGGCTTCGCCATTCTCGATGAGGACCTTTTCAACCTCCACGCCGAGAAAGAATTGTGCCCCATCGCGAACCAGGATCTTGTGGGCGGCATGTGCTACCTGATGGGTACCTCCGGGACAGAAAGATATCGACGGCGACATCGCTGCCAGGCCGAAGGTCCATTGGCCTTGCCCCGGTTGCGTGGGATCTATCGCCCCGGAAAGCACGAACCTCAGGTTGCAATACTGAAGCTCCGGGCTTTCCCATAGCTCCTTCACATTCCGCGAGTGGGGAGAGGCCAGTACCAGTGAATCTGGATCAACACCCGCTCCAACCTCCACGAGTAGCGGATATGCGGCTATTTGCCTTTCCATTACCTTTGGGTCTACTTTATCTTCCGCAGGCAAATAGAAATAATCCATTTGCACTTGCTGAAACTCACGACTGAGCCACATTTTCCTCAACCTGAGCCACTTTTCCGCATCCTTTTCTGAGAAACGTGCGATCTCCTGCGCCGTGCGCTCCTGGTTCATGTCATACTTCTCACTGTAGATAGCCAGGCAGGTCTGATCTTTTCGAAAGACGGCGCCGTCGCTGCACAGGTGCTGATCGATCTTTGCCCCGTAATCCCAAAACTCGGGGAAATCGCGCCACAGGGGCAGGTAGTAGAAGGGCAATTGTATTGTGGCATGCGTATTACCTCGAAAGCCCGGGGCCGCTATTTCCTCGGTGGCCAGGCAGCCGCCGATCTCGTGACGCCGCTCAAATATGCCAACGCTCATGCCAGCATATTTCTGCAGGTACATTGCAACGAACAACGCCTTGTTTCCACCACCAACTATTACCGCATCAAAGGTCTCATCAGCCATCGTAACCCCCTTTTATTCAATTATAAGACTGCTGAAATAGTCTCAAT
>JAAXQM010000179.1 GCA_012974295.1 Dehalococcoidales bacterium | reverse complement strand
CTTAATTACAATATCTACGCTATCTTCTAGGATGTATTACCTTGCATCGATGGACCTTTCATATTATATTAACTATCAAATATAACTTGAACACCAACTTCTTATATTAAGGAAGAGATAATATGAAGGAAGCATCAAAAGGTTACAGCGGGCCCTGGATTGCTTTAGCTTTCCTAATGCTGGCCGTATTAATTCTTGGCATTGACGACACTGTTCTCAACCTGGTATTGCCGGCTATTTCAAGGGAATTCATGGCGAGTATCAGTGAATTACAGTGGATGATCAATGCCTATCTTCTAGCCTTCGTTGCCCTGCTGCTGACGATGGGTGCCCTGGGTGATCGCTTTGGCCGTAAACGAATGTTCCAAATAGGCCTGGTCGCATTCGGCCTCGCCTCGCTTGCAGCAGCGTTTTCTACATCCATGACAATGCTCATAGCTTGCCGGGCCTTTACGGGTATCGCCGGCGCAATGGTTTTACCGCAGACCCTTTCGATCATCAGAGCAAGCTTTACAGATCCGAAATCCCGTGGGCAGGCGATCGGCATCTGGGCTGGTATGTTTGCGTTGGGTTACGGGATAGGTCCGGTCGTCGGTGGAATACTACTGGAGCACTTTGAATGGAGATCAGTGTTCTTTCTTAACATCCCGGTGGTTATCATTACTCTTACAGGAGGATATTTCTTCGTTAAGGAATCCAGAGATCGAAGTGCTCCCAAACTGGACCCGATAGGTGTGATCTTATCCATCACAGGATTATCCGCACTTGTTTACGGCATCATCAAAGTAGGGGAAAAGGGCTGGACAGATGAGTCTGTTATCGTCTCGCTTTGTATAGGAGTGATTACATTGGTTATCTTTGCATTGTGGGAGATACGCTCGGATCATCCCATGTTGCCGATGAGATTCTTTAAGAATATGTCTTTCACCGGGGCAAATGTGGCTATGACGTTGGTTTCATTCGGTGCAATATCACTACTTTTTTTCCTTAGTCAGTTTTTCCAGTCTGTGCAGGGATATAGTCCTTTAGATGCAGCATGGCGTATGTTGCCGACGGCTGTGTTTTCCCTGATAGCATCGATAGTTGCCATACAAATAGCACGTGTTCTTGGACTTAAGCTGCCCGTATGTGTTGGCCTGCTAATAAGCGGGTTTGGTCTCTTATACTTGTCTTTTGCCGATATGAATGCGTCTTATCTGTGGGTATTCGGTGGATTGAGCCTTGCTGCTATAGGAATTGGGCTGGTATATGCCCCAGGCACGGACTCTGTTATGGGCTCGTTACCGGAGAGAAAGGCTGGAATTGGCTCCGCGATGGACTCGACCGTGCAGCAGTTAGGTGGTGTTCTGGGTATAGCAGTCCTAGGTGCAATCCTTAACGCGACATATCTGCATAAAATCGCAAATCTAGAAGTTATTGCCTCCTTGCCTAAAGAGGCCTATGAAGCTATCCGGAACAGTATTCAGAGTGCTCACATAGTTGCGGAACAATTCCCTGAGGATATTTCGCAGCAGATTACCAGCGGAACAAGCGAGGCCTTCACTTCCGGCATGAATGAGGCCATGTTTATCGCTGCAATAGTCATGTTTGTGGCCGCAGTGATTACCCTCTTCATCCTGCCTAACCGTATACGCCCTCCACAGGAAGAATAATACGATAACGGGTACGAAATGACACAGAAATGAATTATGCGCGGTTTACATGACTACAAAACAGGTTATCGTTATCGGTGCCGGGGCCAGCGGCATGATGGCTGCCGGCCGAGCTGCCGAATTGGGTGCCAATGTGCTTCTCCTAGAGAAGACCGAGCGTCCCGGTAAAAAAATCCTCATCAGCGGACAGACGCGCTGTAACCTCACCAACATCACAGATTTGGAGAGTTTTATTGCCATGTACGGTTCTCATGGCCGCTTTCTTTATGGCGCTTTCCATCATTTCTTCCGGGCTGACATGCTGGTATTCCTAAAGCGCTATGGCGTGGCAACCAAGACCGAACCCGATGGTCGAATCTTTCCCGCATCTGACGATTCTCAGGATATTGTTAAGGCCTTTGAGCTCTATCTTGCTGACAGTGGCGTTGAGATGCAGACTCGTGCTAACGTAACTGACATTCTGATGGATAAAGGGCGCGTCATAGGTGTACGCGGGCCAAAGACCTACCCGGCCGCCGCGGTTATCTTGGCCGCTGGTGGCGCTACATATCCTGGCACTGGTTCCGCTGGCGATGGTTATCGCTTGGCGGCAGCGGTCGGTCACACCGTTACCAGGCTGCGCCCGTCTCTGGTGCCTCTAGTCGTCCACGAAATCGAGTGTGCCAAGAGCATGCAAGGCGTCAGCCTGCACAATGTACGTCTGACATCATATCAGTGCTCGGCTGATGGGATTACCCCGTTAATGACACCAGCCAGAGATACGGGGCGTGGCATAATGGGGAAACGCCCGAGATTTCCCGTTATAGAAAGCCGTACGGGGGATATGATAATAACTCATTTTGGCCTCGGTGGGCCGATAGTACTACAAATGAGCCTGGCGATAGTTGATGCCCTTGAGCACGGACCGGTCTCCGTATCCATAGACCTTACCCCGTCCATTGAAGTTGAAACGCTACGCGAGCGATTGCAACAAGACTTTAACCACTACAGTCAACGGAGATATCACAACATTCTCAAGGAATTCCTGCCTCAAAAAATGGTCGAGCCTTTTGTTGAGATGACCGGCATATCATCCGACAAACGTGGCCATGAGATTGTTTCCGAAGAGCGAGAGCGGCTGGTAAGCCTGCTTAAGTCACTGCGCTTTAATATTAAGGCTTCGTTGCCCATGGCTGCGGCTATGGTTACTGCCGGTGGCGTATCCCTTAAAGAGATCAACCCGCGTACTATGGCCTCGAACCTCGTGGACGGGCTGTACTTTTGCGGCGAGGTAATGGATATCGATGCCGAGACTGGTGGTTACAACCTACAGGCCGCTTTCTCTACCGGCTATGTCGCAGGGGAGAATGCTGCGGCCTTGGCTCATGATGTTCCCGATTAGCTAAACTTCTTCGGTAAGCCTGCCAAAGCAGGGGGCAGGCTTTCACTATTGGGGGCGAAAGAAAAAGGGGATCACCCAGTAGAGGGTAGCACTTGTTACTTAATTATCTACAACTACCATATTATGTCTTCGTAGTCTTCAGCCCTAAGCTCTCCTGTACGGCAAGTAGGCTCTAATTTAATACCAATTGTATTGTATATGTCGATGTTAAGGCTGAGGATGCTCATGAGTAGTTTTTTCTGTTAGCAAGTTAGCTAGCCTTTCGATTATTCGGAAAATCAGAATCATAAGCTCAAAGAACGCTCTCCAAATCATCGGGCCGAAAATTATGAACAGGACACCTAGTAATACCGCTCCTCCATCTGATTCACCACTGGCTCCATCAATAATAGCTACTAATCCAAGTATCAATATGCCGATAATGCCTATCCAGAACATAATTTGAATAATGATAGGTGTAATCATCTTGCGAAATGCCAAAATATCTCCCATATTTCCTCCTTTATTCCTTCAATCTCTGAGTCTGGGATTGGCGCTGGATCTCTAAAATGAAGGACCGGCTTTGGAGCATTAGCGGAAAAGCCGGTCCGGGTTGAAGCTGTTGTTATGCCATCAATTCAAATACCTCTACCGGTACTCCGGATTGGGATGATCGAAACGGCATCCAGCCTCCCATTCACTGCGCTGATTGCCGTGTGCCGGAATGCCGCCGAAGTCGCGGAGCATACGAGCCATATGCAGCAGATTCCAGGTCATAAATGTGGTGTTACGCTGCGTAAAAACGTTCTCAGGACCGCCTGATCCTTTATCGGCATAGGACGGACCAGGACCGGCCTCACCAATCCATCCGGCATCGGCTTGCGGCGGGATGGTGTAGCCCAGGTGCTGAAGCGCGTACAACACCGTCATCGCACAATGCTTAATGCCGTCCTCATTGCCGGTGACAATGCATCCACCCACCCGGCCATAATAGATATACTGCCCCTTGTCATTGAGCTTGCCGGATTCGCCATATAGCCGCTCGATAACTCTGCGACACACTGAGCTTTCCTCTCCCAGCCATATGGGAGTCCCGATCAATAGAATATCGGACTCCATCACCTGTAGGCACAACTGTGGCCAATCGTCACTATCGAAACCATGCTCGGTCATGTCGGGATAAACCCCGGGCGGAAGAACAAAATCCACAGGCCTCAGCAACTTGGTGGTGACTCCATTTGCTTCCATGATGGCCTTTGAAACCTGCAGCAACGCTTCGGTATGAGAAAACTCTCCGCTTGGCTTGAGCGTGCAGTTCAGGAAAACGGCTGACAACCCTGAAAAATCGAAGCCGTGTTCTTCACACAAGGTCTGCTGTTTCTCATTGAGAGTCATAATCGAGTTCCTCCCTCCTTCATACCAACGGCTGCGGCATTACTAATTAGATAGCCAGCTCGAGGATAGCTTTAAAGCGGCCGTGGTAATTCTAGCATAAATCAACATAGATATCATCGCAGATGATATACCAGATTACCCCCGGAAAATTGTCACACTCAAGTACGCGGGCTGGCCGAATGCGGACTGGGTCACACTGACCGCTCACACCGACGATAACGGGCCGGAGGACGGATAGCGGGTGGGGTGGAAACTGAGGAGTGGGGAATGTGGCAATGAAGGCGAGCTGGAGCCGAAGCCGCAAGCCCCGGGGCGAAGCCCCATCGGGCAAGGCAAGGCTACGCTGCAGGGGTGGTGGAGGAGCTAGGCTATCAATGCCCAGAACAAGAAGTAAACGCCATTGGGACATCTTAAGTCCTATGTGTAAGATCATATCCACATTGCTAATATCTCGTTCATCAGTTACTATGTAGGTACAGTTAGTTGTCTCACCAGTTGGCTAATTGTTTTTTCCACTGACCTACTAGATTTCATTGAATTATGATATCCATTTCCAGACTTCTATGCGGAGTTGCTGCTCCGGGTGATAGCCTTCGTTACGGTGAAGTTGACCCTAGTGAGCAGAGCATCAGTAACCTTCCACCAATCGTGGTCTGGAACAGTACCAAGATCTGTAATCTGAAATGTATCCATTGCTATGCCAATGCTACACAGATCCCAGCTGACGGGGAATTAAGTACTTCAGAATCCAAATCCTTCATAGAAGATCTCGCAGATTTTAACGTCCCAGTGCTGCTGTTCTCAGGCGGCGAACCCTTGTTGAGAGGAGATGTTCTTGAACTGGCCACCTACGCCCGAGAACTTGGAGTAAGGCCAGTATTGTCAACCAATGGAACCCTAATTACAGATAGACGTGCTAAAGATATCAGAAACGCAGGTTTTGGTGAGGTAGGCATTAGCTTAGATGGTATCGGCGATATAAACGATAGCTTCCGAGGGGTAGACGGAGCATATGCATTAGCGCTTCAGGGGATTCGCAATTGTGTCGCTGCAGGGCTGAAGGTCTCACTGAGATTCACTATCACGAGAGACAACTGTCAGGATATTCCAGCGATCTTCGACCTTCTTGAAAAAGAGAATATCGATCGAGCTTGCTTTTACCACCTCGCCTATGTTGGAAGAGCAGACGGCAAGCGGGTTCACGATGTTGCTCCAGAACAGACGAAGTTAATAATATCTCAGATATGCGATAGAACGACCGATATGTACAGTCGTGGTTTGAAAAAAGAGATTCTCACGGTAGACAATCACGCTGATGGAGTATACGTATATATCAGAGTCCGACGTGATCAACCTGAACGCGCTGACGAAGTCCTCAGTCTGCTGCGTAGAAACGGAGGCAATAATTCGGGGCGGCGGATTGGTGCTGTTGATGAGTTGGGCAACGTGCACGCTGATCAGTTCTGGCGGCATTACTCCTTTGGTAATGTGTGCGAACGCAAATTTGGGGACATCTGGAGCGATACTTCGGATCCATTAATGCTGGGTTTGAAGAATCGGAAGGCACTATTAAAAGGGCGCTGCGCAAGATGTAATTATCTCGACATATGCAATGGAAATCTCCGCGTCCGGGCGGAGTCGGTACACGGAGATGTGTGGGCAGAAGATCCCGCTTGTTACCTGTCCGATGATGAGATCGGTATAAATAAGGACGTAATCCAGAAATAGATTCAATGTTAACACAGAGTCCTCGACTAGTAGCATGGGAGATAACCCGTAGCTGCAATCTGCATTGTGCCCACTGCCGGGCTTCTTCTACGAATAAAGACTACCCTGGTGAGCTTACCACGAAGGAATGTTTCAATCTAATCGATAATATAGTGAGTGTAGGTAAACCAATACTGATACTGACTGGTGGAGAGCCATTATATCGTAATGATTTCTTCGATATCGCAGAATACGCTAGTGAAAAAGGATTACGCGTCGCATTAGGAAGCAATGGCACACTTATTGATAAAGCAATAAGTGTAAAGTTGAAAGAAATCCCACTCTCACGACTGGCAATCAGTATCGACTTCCCCATACCAGCACTTCAGGATGAATTTAGAGGCACATCAGGCTCGTTCAAAGCTGCTATCGCAGGCATAGAGATTGCCATCGAAGCAGGACTTGAGGTACAGATCAATAGTACTATTACTAAATTGAACGCTCGTTATCTTGAGGATCTGCTGACGCTAGCGCTCGATGTGAAGGCAGTTGCTTTTCATCCCTTCATGTTGGTGCCTACTGGACGCGGAAAGGCTCTGGCATCTCAAGAACTGCCCCCCGAAGAGTACGAACGAATCCTGAACTGGATTTTTGAGAAGCAGGCTGAACTCGGCAACAAAATGTTTATAAAACCCACCGATGCGCCACACTATATGCGGATACTAAAGCAAAGATCAATAGAGACCCATCTTTGGAGTGAGGGTGCCCGGACGACGGGTGTGAATTCACTCACAAGGGGCTGCCTTGCTGGAACTGGATTCTGTTTCATCTCACACGTGGGCCGTGTACAAGGATGCGGATATCTCGACGTAGAAGCAGGGAACGTCAGGGAGAGTAGCTTTGGCGAAATATGGCGGGAATCTCCGCTTTTCAATGAACTGCGTGACTTGTCCAGAATCAAGGGTAAATGCGGTATATGTGAATTTAAAGTGGTATGCGGAGGATGCCGTGCACGTGCTTTCGAGACTAGTGGGGATTATCTTGCTGAGGAACCCTATTGCGTTCATCAACCAGTGAATATGAGTACAAAACATATATAAGAAGCAATTTGTAATGGAGAAGAACGAAAAGTCCATAAGAGAACTCGACTACCTAGATAGAATGCTGCTCAACGAGCTGCAAGCACACTTTCCAATCGATCGCGAGCCGTTCGCCATATTGGGGCTTACGCTTGGCATAAGCGAACGTGAGGTAATTGATCGGGTGAAACGACTTAAGGACACAGGGGTTGTTCGAATAATAAGCCCTGTCTTCAATGCAAGCACATTGGGCTATAGAAGCACACTGGTTGCAGCGAAAATTGCGACAGATCGCATAAATGCGGCAGGAAAAGCCATAAGCGAAAGACCAGATGTAGGTCACTGCTATGAACGAAACCATGAAATCAACCTATGGTTCACATTGACTCCCCCTGCCGCTATTGATCTTCAGGCTGAATTGGCCGATATAAAAGACTACTTAGGAGCTGAAATATTGTTCGATCTGCCTAGGTTACGAACCTATAAGATAATCAACTATTTTGACGCAAGCGGTGAAGGATGTCCAACACAAACGGGAAAGGTGGGAGTCAGCGGCTTCAATGGTGGAAGAGCGCATCTATCGCCAACAGATCGCACATTGATTACAGAACTGCAGAAGGATATACCGCTGATATCAAGACCATTCGATACGCTCGCAAATCGTCTAGGTATGGAAATAAATTCTTTGTTAGAGCAGTGCCGCTGTCTAATAACAAGAGGAATTGTGCGCCGCTATGGAGCCTCAATAAGTCACCAAAGTATTGGCTATATAGCTAACGGAATGGCATGTTGGAAGGTTACGTCTGACAAAGTAGAGGAATTAGGTAAGAGACTAGCCGGGATTCGAGCAGTTGGCCACTGCTATGAGCGCAAAACAAATATAGTCTGGCCTTATAATCTATTCAGTATGATTCACGGGCAGACACGGGATGAATGTGAGGCAATAGTGGAGCAAGTATCAAGAGAAATAGGCCACAATGAATACGTTATGCTCTTTAGCAACACGGAGTACAAGAAGCTTCGGGTCAAATACCTTGTGTAAAAAAAGTCGGAAGAAGTTTGAAATGATTGATAGGCGAGAGGTAGGGGAATCTGGACAATCACTTAATGACCAAATTAACCAGACCAAGGACGCTCTTCTTCTAAATGCGGAGTCTATGCGGAAAGCCCAGTGGAATAAGACAGTAAAGAAATTAAACGGGCTTTCGGATGAGGAGAGGGAAAGAATCGAGGACATGACGAAGGAGTTGGTTCGGGAACTCCTGTACACCCCAATTGAATACATAACGAAAAATGCGACAAGCGGCGAGGGCTATGCTGAAAATATAAGAATTATTTTCGCTCTTCAGTAAAGCTCTGGATATTCTTGTACAATCCTTACAAGTATGCGGCTAGGCTTAACTTAAATTCAACCAAATTACCGGTCCATTAGAATCTGTCTAGAGAGAACATTAGACTTCAAACATGGACGCTTACGATCGAATTAATATGCGCGACACCATAATCAGAAGTTAAGGAGTAACAGTGTGACCTCGTTCTATGGAGTCAAGCCACTAATATTATCCGAGGGCATAATTACGGCGGTCAGAGAATGCCCAGCGATCCCCAAGGAAAAGTGGTAACTCTACCGCACAGACAGGACCCAGTTCTATCTCCCAACTAGTTGTCACTGCAAATTCGTCAGCTAACGGAGCTGTCAATCCAGGCACTATCATCCGGCGGTGTTTAACTTTGCTTTCTAGACCGCTTGTGCTCAATATCTGTGTGAGTCGCATTGGCGTGAAATAGCCATAAATCATGGCCATATCAACGGTACTTCCCAAACAGTCAACCAGAAGAAAGTAGGCAGGCGTAATGCCTTGAGCCCATACTGTAGCTAGCACCTCGAATGTAAGCCGATTGTTTCCACTGACAATCACGAGAGAGTCTTCATCGGGTTCGTTTACAGGAAAAAGACCTGCTTCAATGGGTTGGGGCACATTCAATAGAGGGATCGAAGGGAGGTATTTCTTGGCTTCCAGCACAAGTTTGAAAGAGCGCCCTTGCCTGGAATTGAGAAAGACATAATCTTCTTTACTACCTTTACCATCTGCCCAGCGATCTGTAAAATCTTTGCACGATGAGCGGACATCTTCTGGACAGTAACGGCAAACGTCTACCTTGGTCAGATACAGGTCAGCTTCTAGCATAAGGCACCTGTACGCATTATATTACAATAATAGCTGCTTGGTTGGAAACGCTTCATCGCACCTTTTATCGTTTTGTGCAATCCACGTACTGAGTTTGTCAATTGAACGGACAGTGATTACTGCACAGGTGTGCGTGCGTGATGTAATTGAAAAATTATATCGTGAGGTTGTGCTCGTAAGATAAAGGGCCACCCATTATCGGGTAGCCGCGATAGTCACCATAGGCAACTACATAGCTCAGGGTGAAAGGCCAAAATACCCGTTCTCCCTTAGCTAACAGTTCACTATGTCCTAAGTTTTATGTCCCGGCTCCTCCCACGGCTTGCCCAGCCCCAGGTCACCAGCAATGATTTTGTAACAGTTGTAAGATTCCGCTGAGGCAGCCCACCCCCCAGGAGACCAACCTGAACCCGTAGCATAAAGATTCTTTACGGGAGTTCTGTGGTTGGCCAACTCAGGCGTAGGCCTGTTGGCATCACGCTGGTAAGGCGGACAATCAAGAATGGCCATGTTCCCATTGGGCCCGCAGTTCGTCTGCCGCAGGCAATCGTACGGGCTATTTGAATCGACGCCGATGATATTATCCCAGTTCACGTTGGGCGCATGCCTCTTCCAGATGCTAATCAGTTCTTCACCGTACCGTTTTTTTATTTCCAGCCATTCCCTCTCGGTATAGGTAGGGGCGGGTGGGCCGAGCTGTTCGCTCTGGGCAATATGCATCCCTGCAGGTGCATAGGAAGGGTCAACCAGACTGTGGCACCAAATAGCAGGGCAGTAGTCCTCTAACGGAGGAAACCTGCGTAGTTTCTGATAGTGGCACTCCCTGGCTATATGTTCTGGGTCAGCGTCCTCTGCCAGCCCGAGCCAGAAGGTCTCGTTTATGTCAGTATTAAAGGCTGCCGCCTCATACTTAGGAGCCTCACGCAAAGCAAAGGAGTACCACATCAAGCACAGGAAGGTGCTTTCCAAAGCCTCCACACGACGCACAGTCCGGTGATCCAGATGCTCTCTGCCTATCAAATCGAAGCAAAGTTGGGCTGGGTTTAAGGTGCTCACCACCAGCTTCCTGGCTGCAATCTGAGAGCCATCGGCGAGGCGGATGCCTTTGGCGGCTCCATCCTCTATGATAACCTTATCTACCTCACAATGAGTGAAGAACTTGCACCCGTCGCGGACCAGTATCTTATGAGCGGCGTGAGCTATCTGGTGAGTCCCTCCCCGGACAAAGCTGAGGATCGGTAGCGAGCCTGCCCAACTGAACAACTCTACCCCGACTCCGGTTTCACTGACATCCCTTTGCTGAAGTACGTATCGCATAATGCAGTACTGCAACTCCTTGCTTTCAAAGAGATCCTTTGCGCAACGAAGATAGCTGGCTGACATGCGCAGGGAGTCAGGTGTAAAGTCAGCTTCCACAAGATTTGGGAGTAGAGCCATTTGCCGTTCCATCATCTCAGGGGCCACACGCATCTCAGGGGGATTGAACAAACCCTCCTGGACCACCCTCTGCAGCTCGTCACTCTGCCATAACTTCCAGAACTTGAGCCACTGTTCGGCGTCCCTCGACGAGAACCGGGTGATTTCCCTGGCAGTCCTCTCCTGCGTTGGATCGTGCTTTTCGCTGTAGATAGTCAGGCAGGTGTTGTTGTTTCTGAAAACGGCACCTTCGGAAACAAGATACTGGTCCATTTGGGCCCCATACTCCCAGAATTCAGGAAAATCACGATAGTGCGGCCCGTAGTAGAAAGGGACGACTATGGTAGCATGGGTATTGCCACGAAAACCTGGTGCCGAGATCTCCTCAGTAGCCAGGCAGCCGCCAATTTCGTGCCTCCTCTCAAATATGGCAACGCTCATGCCACCATACTTGATCAGATACATCGCCAGCAGTAACGCCTTATTCCCTCCCCCAACTATCACCGCGTCGAATGTC
>JAAXQM010000174.1:14749-24682 GCA_012974295.1 Dehalococcoidales bacterium | reverse complement strand
GGAGAGCATTGAAGATCTTGCCAGCCGGGGCGGGTTATCTATTCAGAACTGGTACTCCGATCCTTCGGAATGGTTTTCTCTCGTGTTGATGGTACCTGATCTTAATAATAAGTCAATAAGGTGAAATCATGAGCGCCAGTTCTTTTCAGAGGCGTGATGTATGTTGGTGGTTGGATCTATTTTTTACAGCAACGGGTGGTAGTGAACACATTTAAGACTAGCATTCGAGGTTTAATACTATTCCTCACTATTCTAGATCAGAGGAGGCTTTAAATGCGGTACGGTGGATTGCAGGAAGGTGATGCTGCCCCGGACTTTACATTATCCGATGTAGAGGATCGGTCTGTAGCACTAAGCGACATTGTGCGCAGAGGGCAGAATGTGTTGCTTGTCTTCCTGCGACATCTGGGCTGACTGGTCTGCCGAGAGCACGTGGCACAGTTGTGCCAGCGGCAACACTTGTTTAAACGGTTAAATACCGAAGTGGTACTAATATCTTTTAGTGAACCTGAACTGGGCAAACGTTGGCTTGAGGAAACATGTGCGCCGTTTGCCATGCTAATAGACCAGGAACGAAAGGTATACCAGGCATATGGGATGAAACGCTCGTTTTTCGGCACTTGGAATCCAGACACGATACTTTTTTATATACGGATGTTTATAGCTGGTCGTAAATGGCACGGTATCCAAGGGGACCCCAATCAGATGGGCGGTGACTTCATAATCGACAAGAATGGCACTCTAATTCTGTCTTATCCTAGTGAGGATGCTACCGATCGTCCACCAGTACAAGGTCTGCTTGATATTCTGCAAGAACTCAATGATGGAACAGGAAATGAGTAAAATATCTAATAAACGATTAACGAGAAGGCGAAGTGGAAGGGTAGAATATCTCAAGCTCGGCGCACTTCTGTTCATAATCTTTCTTGTAGCTATAGCCGTTACATCTTGCACTACATCTACTTCACCGGTTGATGATGGCACGCCAGCATCATACATTCTCCCTACAATCGACGGTGACTGGGTGCCACCGGTATCTCACACTGCGCACATACCATCGGGCACAGCTAAGTTTAAGATCGATGATATCGGGGAATTCACGTTTGAAGCTGCCGAGGTGGAGACACTTCGCCCCGATATTTTCCAACCGGGACATTTTTCCCTGTTCGATATTGTTGTCCATTTAGCCGAGCAGGGCGATATCGAGCTGGATTACCACTTCGATGAGGCTATGGATACGTATGTCATCGACAGCATTAACGGCCAGAACGGGTGGTGGTACAAAGCCCATTATTCACATGGGTGGTATGAGACTAATGTATTCCGTATGGACATGTACCCCTATAAGAACGGCGCCTCGATGAGATTGTACAAGGAAAAAGGGGAATATCTGGATAAGGTTAATCGGGCCTTTAAGGAGGAGGTATCACGCCTGCAGCGCAATGATGGGCAGGTCATAATCCCCGAGTTGCTCATCCAGACTCCGGACTTTAGCATGACCTTCACGAATGTACAGGTAACACCGCATGATGTCCGTAGCGATGTGCTACAGCCCGGCGTGGTAACTGCCCTGGATGCCATACTGAGCCTGGCTGAACAGGGTGAGCTATCGCTGCTCAAACTCACTTGGTATGACAGAATTGCAGGTGCCGATCCTGTCGATAGCTACTGGCTGGAGCAAATAAACGATACTGAAGCCTTTGGAGGCTGCGGATTGGTCTACGAAACCGGCCCGATAACTTTCAGCGGATTCAGGGGGAGTCACATCCACATCCCTGCCGATGTACGCATAACCGTCTCCCCCGATTATGCTTTCTGGTTCTGGATATGTCTGTAAGGATTCAGGATTGTGCGAAAGTCAACCATTAATTATCTGATATTCCTAGCGCAAGCCATAGCTGTCATCCTTCTCGGAATATCGGCACTGCTTCTGTGGCAGTTCTTCCCTCGAGGATTCCTGGAGTCCAGGCAACTCTGGGTGGATATTCACAAATGGACAGGTGTGGCCCTTGCCGTACTTGTCATTATTCACATAGTGTTGCACTGGAAATGGCTTGTGCAGATGACTCGTTATTATCTCAGAAATATCAAGGCCACCGCTACACAAGCGAAGGAGACAGAGGACAGTAGAGTAGAAGATGAATGAGACATATGACTTAGCTGTTATCGGCGGTGGCTCTGCTGGATTAACGGCCGTTAGTTTCGCTGTCCAGTTGGGAGCACATGTCGCACTGATTGAAAAGAATCACATTGGCGGCGACTGCACCTGGTATGGTTGCGTGCCTAGTAAAACATTGCTCAAGACAGCTAAGGTAGCTCACCAAATGCGCACTGCTGAATCCTATGGCCTGACACCGGTCGAGCCCAAGGTGGACTTGAAATCGGTAATGGGTCATGTTCGTTCGGTGATCGACACCATCTATCAGCACGAATCTCCTGGGGCACTGCGCGCTCAGGGAATAGATGTTTTTCTGGATACCGCTTGCTTCTTTGACCACCATACCCTGTCCGTGGGCAGTGGAAAGATAACTGCTCATAACATCTTACTTACCACAGGCGCCTATCCTTTTATACCACCGATTTCTGGACTGGATAGCGTGGGATATCTGACCTACGAGAACATATGGGGCCTGGAATTTATGCCAGAGCATTTGCTCGTGTTGGGCGGAGGGCCGATTGGCTGCGAGATGGCTCAGGCATTTCGACGCCTTGGAGCACAGGTGACGCTTGTGGAGGGTGAAAGTCGGCTCCTGCCTCGGGAGGAGATGGCAGCATCGCAGTTATTGGCGGAGGTGTTGGAAGGTGAAGGATTAAAGTTGCGGCTGGACGCTAAAGCTGAGCGCGTCTGGCAGGATGAGAAGGGAATCCACATTAAGGCCGGTGGCACTGAAATTCTAGGCGACGCCTTGCTTGTAGCCATTGGTCGCCGTCCCAGTGTGGATGGACTCGATTTGGAGAAGGCGGACGTTGTTTACAGCACTAAAGGTATTCAGGTAGATGAGCACCTTCGTACCAGCCAGAATCACATCTATGCTGCCGGGGACTGCGTTGGTAGCTATCAATTCACGCATTACGCTGGCTGGCAGGCATTCATGGCTGTCCGTAATGCTCTACTGCCAGGAGCATCCAAAGGGGTTGCGGAGCATGTCCCTTGGACTACGTTTACAGATCCTGAGATAGCACATGTAGGGCTGACCGAGCCGCAAGCGAGGGATAAGTTCGGCGATGCTGTGATGACCTGTGATTGGCCTATGGAGCGAGTAGACCGTGCGCTGACTGAAGCAGACGCCTGGGGTTTTATTAAATTGGTGCATAAGAAGAACGGGACGCTTCTTGGAGTTACCATTGTTGCCGGGCGGGCAGGAGAGATGATTCACGAGTGGATCGTAGCTCTGGAACATGGCCTGAAGGTAGGTGACTTGGCCGGCGTGATCCATGTTTATCCGACCTACTCGACGGCGAGCATGCAGGCCGCTGCTGCCATACGTGTTGAGCAATGGTTGAGCAGTACGTCCGGCCGGGCCATTCGTAGACTGGCTCATTTAATGAGGTGATAGGAGAATATACTGACTATTATCGACAAACAGGCAGTTCGCAATCATATCTTATACGAAGTCACGCGCAGTGTATGCCCCGATTGTCTCCGGGTAATAGATGCTCAGGTACTCATCCGTGACGGCGCTGTCTACCTTCGCAAGTATTGCCCGAATCACGGCTGGCACGAGGCGCTAGTGTCCTCCGATGCCGAATGGTACCTGAACTCGCTCAAGTATAATAAACCGGGGTCTATCCCACACGACTTTGCCACGGCGGTTGAGGATGGCTGTCCATTCGATTGTGGCTTGTGTCCCGAGCACCAACAGCACACCTGCGTTGGTCTTATTGAGATTACTACCCGATGCAACCTGGCTTGCCCAACCTGCTTTGCCAACGCCGGACCAGGATATGATCTCAGCGTAGCACAAGTGGAGGCGATGCTCGACAGGTTTATTGAGACCGAGGGCCAGCCAGAAGTCTTACAGATCAGCGGCGGCGAGCCCACCATTCATCCGCAACTCCTTGATATACTGGCCGCTGCTAAGAAGCGCGACATCCGTCATTTGGTGCTCAACACCAATGGGCTGCGGCTGGCCCAAGATCCCGATTTCGTTCGTGAATTGTCTGTCTACCGGCCATTTATCTATTTGCAATTCGACGGGGTAAGCGCTCAAACCTATGAGAATCTACGCGGACAAGATCTGTGCGGCATTAAAAAGATGGCGCTTGATCACGTGGCCGAGGCGGGGCTTCATGCCGGGCTCGTCGCCACTATCGTGCGCGGTGTGAATGAAAACGAGATCGGTGAAATTTTAAGGTATGGTTTAGAACATCCATCCGTGCTTGGCGTCTGTTATCAGCCGGTCACCTTCGCTGGGCGCTGTCTTAACCATCACGATCCACTACATCGCGTCACTTTGCCGCAGGTACTTCACGATCTGGAGAATCAAACAGAAGGCCTCTTTATGGTAAAAGATTTCCGGCCCGTGCCCTGTCCTCATCCAACATGCTCGGCTTCCACATATGCCTATGTGGATGATAAACAGGTGATGCCCTTAACCCGTCTATTGGATGTAGATGACTACCTGGACTTCGTCACCAACCGTGTGTTGGTCGACGCGTCGGCCGTAATAAAGCCGGTGCTGGAGGCCCTGTGGAGCATGGCAGCAGTTATGGGTTCTGAGAAGACAACCAATAACCTGACCTGTGTGGCCTGCAACCTGAACCTGAATCTTCCCTCCAGCGTCGAATCACTCGTTGAGCACTTTTTCTCGGTCCATGTTCATGGTTTTATGGATGCACATAATTTTGACCTGAAGCGACTAATGAAATGCTGTATCCATCAACTGCTGCCGGATGGCCGTGCCGTGCCCTTCTGCGCCTATAATACGCTGGGTTATCGGGAGCAGGTAAGACAGGAACAGGAGGCACTTGTTGGTCGATAAGTTGAATGGCCGCGAGATCAAGATTTGCTGTGCCACGTTCTACGAGAGCGATATCGTTCGTATGTTTCTCGGGGATGTATTACATCCCGGAGGCCTAGCACTGACATGCCACTTGGGCGAAGTAATGGGACTAAGTGCAAGGAACCGGGTATTAGATGTGGCCTGCGGCAGGGGCGCGTCTGCTGTCCACTTAGCCCAGCATTTTGGCTGTCATGTCACCGGTCTGGACTACAGCCAGGATAACATCGCCGCCGCTGAGGAACATGCAACTGCTCAAGGTGTGTCACAATTAACGATCTTCAGTAATGGCGATGCCGAAAGATTACCCTTCGATGACAGCGCCTTCGATTCAGTTATCTCCGAGTGTAGCTTCTGTACCTTCCCTGATAAAGTAGCGGCCGCCGCTGAAATGGCACGTGTTCTTGCTCCAGGTGGAATACTTGGCCTGACCGATATGACAGTCAATGGCACACTGCCAGAAGATATTCAGCCCCTTCTATCCTGGGTAGCATGTGTCGCCGGGGCTGGCACTCCTGAGCAATATATTGAGACACTTGAGCAGGCTGGCTTCATCGATTTCACCGTGGAAGACTGCAACGCTGCTTTGCTGGAAATGGTGAATGACGTTCGCCGCAAACTGCTGGGCATTGAACTTGCTGCTGGGTTGGGCAAGCTAGACCTCGGTGATATTAACCTCACCAAGGGAAAGCATCTAGCCAAACGCGCGGTAGAACTGATCGAATCAGGAGTGGTTGGCTATACACTAATCGCAGCGAGAAGAAATTGATCTATAGGTGTGAATTAGGGCCAACAATAGGGAGATAAAAGCTAGATGGATCTATCTCAGGCGTTGGAAGTATGGTGGGTCTTGCCGGTATCGGTGTGTATTGCCACCATTGCTCTAGCATTGGGAATAAGTGGGGCCCTGTTCTTTAGCCCCTTCTTTCTTCTGGTAGTAGGGCTTGAGCCTTCACAGGCCATTGGTGCAGGGCTGATAACGGAGCTGTTTGGTACAGGCGTTGGCGCCTTTAATTATGTGCGTCAGCGTGTGGTTGACTTTATGACGGTGCGTTTCCTCCTTGCGGCATCCATACCCGCTGCAGTAGCTGGAGCCTACGTGGCCAATCAAATAAGACCTGGAGTTCTACAAGTGATACTCGGTGTAACGTTATTTGTGCTGGCGGTGATAGTGATTTATTATGGCATCCTGAAGGGTAAACCCCCTACCCCCGCAGTGCCAGACGAGTCCAGGAAGATGACGATAATTAAAGCTCGGGATGGCAACACATACTCCTATAAAACATGCAGGCGCTACATAGGTGTAACTCTGTCAGGCATAGGTGGTTTGCTAACCGGGCTTGTCAGTGTGGGTCTACCAGAGATTACGACACAGCAACTCACGATGCGTTGCAATATCCCGTCCCGTGTAGCGGTAGCAACAGCTATATTCGTTCTCACCGTTACCGTTTTCTTTGCTGCTGGAGTTCACGCTTTGGAAGCAGAGCCGGCATGGTACGTTGTAGTCTGGTCCATACCTGGAGTTATCATTGGTGCTCAGATCGGACCACGCTTTGCCGGGAGAATCCCGACACGTATTACAGAACGGGTAATCGCAACACTCTTCCTTATCATAGGTATCCTGGTTATTGTAATGCAGATCATAGACTAAACAGGAATAGCACTCATTGTTGAGGTAAAAATACTTCTATTGACAATTCTCGACATTCGGTTATAGTTATTAGACGTTCGGATAGGAGGACATATGGCATACAAAGGTATTGGCGAATATGGGCTAATCGGCAACAGCTATACGGCTGCACTGGTTAGCAACGATGGCTCAATAGACTGGTGCTGCCTGCCCCGGTTCGACTCTCCCAGCACATTCGCCGCTATATTGGATGATGAGAAGGGTGGCAAATTTCATATTAAACCGCGGACATCCTTTGAATCCCAGCAATCTTACCTCCCAGATACGAACATACTGCAGACCACCTTCCGAACCGATACAGGAACCGTTACCGTCATCGATTTCATGCCATGCTACCGAACCTCTAGGCACAAATTGACCAAATTCGATGAAATCCACCGCCTGGTGGACTGCACAGTTGGACAGGTGCCCCTTGAGGTTGTATTTGAACCAGGGCTGGACTATGCCAGGGATAATGCCCAGATAGAGATCTACAAATACGGGGTTACAGCAAGAGGACGATCAGATAGACTAGCACTCTCCTCTACGACTCCTTTTACCAGCGATGGAGGAAAAGCTATAGGGAGCTTTACTCTGAAAAAAGGGGAAAGTGCCCAATTTATCCTGCGCTATGATACGGATCAACCTAAATCCCCAGGCATCTATGGCTCGCGGCGAAAGTTGGAACGGACTACAGCCTACTGGAAAGAAAAGGCTGAGGGCTGTGTTTTTTCCGGCCCTTTGCGGGAGATGATGGTGCGATCCTATCTAACGCTGCATTTGATGGTATACGCACCCACAGGCGCTATTATAGCAGCGCCAACCACCTCTCTTCCGGAGGAGATCGGTGGTGAACGGAATTGGGACTATCGCTATGCATGGCTTAGGGATGCCTCTCTAACACTCAATGCGCTTTTCTATTTAGGTCACATTGAAGAGGCCCTGGGGTTTTTCAATTGGTTAGTCACCTTATGCGCTAAGTGTGGAGCTAAAGCCCAGACCCTCTATGATATAGACTATGAGCATCCTATACAGGAGCAGATACTTGATCATCTCAAAGGATACCGGAATTCCCCACCGGTACGTATAGGCAACGCCGCCTACGATCAACTGCAACTCGATGTTTTCGGTGAGGTGCTGGAGGCGGCATATAACTATCTCGATATGGGGGGCTATATATCACGTCGCACGTGGGAATCCCTGGAGAGCTTTGTTGATGCCGCCTGCGAGAGCTGGCAGCTGCCTGATAATGGCATCTGGGAGATCAGAGGTGGCCCCTATCATTTTACCCACTCAAAGCTAATGTGCTGGGTAGCTGTGGACAGGGGGATTAAAATCGCAGAAGAGCTCGGATTCGGGGAAAACATCAAGCGGTGGCAAGATGTGGCAAAAGATATCCGAGCTGACATTCTTGCCAGGGGATGGAACCCGGAAAAGCGGGCATTTACCCAGCACTACGATACCACAGCCCTGGATTCGAGCAACCTGCTCATGCCTTTATACGGGTTCCTGCCGGTCACAGACGAGCGTATCAGCTCTACAATAGAGCGCACTATCGAAGAGCTGGGCCATAACGGACTCCTCCGCAGGTACAGAACCGATAAAACCGATGACGGGCTCAGTGGGTCCGAGGGGGAGTTTCTGTGGTGTTCATTCTGGCTGGTAAGGAACCTGTTGAGAATGGGCAAGCTGGAGGATGCCACGGCGCTGTACCAAAGATTGCTCGGCTATAGCAATCACCTGGGTCTTTTCCCGGAGATGGTGGACTCCGTCTCTGGAGAGGCGCGGGGTAATTTCCCCCAGGCCCTTACGCATTTGGCGGTTATTACTACAGGTATTGAGCTAGTCCACGAATCAGAAGCATCGAAGCGTGGTGCTAAAAGTTAAATTGATTCGCCTTAATAAAATGGAAATTGGACTAGTTTAAATAGAAAGAGTTTGAATACAAAACATTACAGTTGGGGAGAGCGATATGATGCATATAAAATTAAGGACCTCATAGCGAGGAGATGGTCGGGCCACAGGGAAAACTAAATTTTACAGAGGAGGTATGGCAATGATTAAGCTGGATGTTCTGATAATCGGAGCGGGCACTGCGGGTGAGTACGCTGCCGGTACCGCAAAGCAGTACGCTGATTCAATTGGCATGATTGAGAAGGGGCCGGTTGGGGGTGACTGCATTTTTCACGCCTGCATTCCTACCAAGGCATTGGTACACGCCGCCCGGGCTTACAAAAAAATGAGAAGCGCCGACTTCTATGGCTTGCCCAGACTCGATAATTCCGTTGAATACAAGAAAGTAAAAGCCTTTAAGGATGGTATTATCTCCGGAATAGCTACGGGACGTGATGAAAGATGGGTCAAGCGTGGTATTCAGGTATTCAGTGGCAATGCTCGTTTTATCTCGCCAAATGAAATCCAGGTTGCTGATGAAGTTGTGAAAGCAGATAAAATCATCATTACTACTGGATCCATGCCTGCCATACCACCAATACCAGGACTGAAGGAGACAGGCTACATCACCAATGTTGAGGCGCTGGATTTAGAAAACGTACCTGAAAGGCTTGCCATTATTGGCGGTGGACCTATCGGAGTGGAATTTGCCCAGATATTTGCTGCCTTTGGTTCCAAAGTACATATATATGAGGCGTTCGATAGGATTATGGTTGGAGAGGATGAGGAGATATCGCTTGCGATGATGGGTTTCTTCGAAAAACAGGGCGTTTCCGTATCGACATCTGTTGTAGTAAACAGCGTAGAATCCACCAGTGCTGGAAAGCTGATAGTGACGAAGGGTCCCGATGGTCAAGAGATAAAGGCTGAGTATGATGACGTGCTAGTGGCTACTGGTCGCAGGCCAGCAATTGATGACCTGGATCTTCCAGCCGCCGGCATCGAGGCCGGTAAAAAGGGAATCACTGTCGATGCGTCACTTCAAACCAGTGTGCCTCACATCTGGGCGGCTGGCGATGTCACAGGGATGCTTCTTTTCACTTTCGTTGCGGGGGAGCAGGGCAAGGCAGCCGTGATGAATGCCGTTGGTGGCGAGCGTATCGAATTGACCTACGATATATTGCCGAGAGCCACGTTCTGTGATCCGGAAGTAGCCAGCGTTGGATTAACGGAGAGGCAGGCACAAGAAAAGGGTTACCATGTGAAAAGCGGCAAGTATGATTATGCTAATTTAACGCGGGCTATCGTTTCCGGTGAAACTGATGGGTTTATCAAAATAGTCGCTGAGGAGGGCTCCGGCCGCATTCTGGG
>JAAXQM010000174.1:0-14739 GCA_012974295.1 Dehalococcoidales bacterium | reverse complement strand
CCGAGATGAGAGATAGCACCAGGTCGCAATGGATCGATATCTCAGTACCGTTGCGGAACGCGATGGTGCACTGGCCCGGCGATCCTTCAGTCACCATCAAGCGGATTAAGGATATGGAGCATGGAGACACTGCCAATCTCTCCGAGATTTCAATGGGGGCGCATTCCGGAACACATGTAGATGCTCCAATACACTTTATTCAGCAGGGTCAAGGTGTGGACAAGATGCCACTTGACACTATGGTTGGTAGAGCACGAGTGATCGAAATCTTAGATACCGAATCGATTAAACCGGAAGAGCTTCTCCAGCATCGCATCCGCCGCGGCGAGCGCATTCTATTCAAGACACCAAATTCGTCATATGTGTGGCAGACTGATGACTTTATTGAAGATTTCGTATTCATCTCAGACGATGCTGCCCTCTTTCTCGCTGAGCGCGGCGTACGATTAGTTGGCGTTGATTACCTCTCCGTCGGGAGCTTCAAGCGCGGCGGCAGTTACGTTCACAGAACGCTTCTTAGCGGCGGCGTATGGATTATTGAGGGCCTCAATCTATCGGGAGTAAAACAGGGGAAATACGACCTCATTTGCCTACCTCTAAAGCTCGGTGATTGTGATGGCGCCCCTGCGCGGGCAATTCTTAGACCGCTGCCACACGGGCGCGTATAAATAGACTGCAGACAAGTGCCTACTACAAAAGGATGGCATAGCAGGTATAAAAAGTATAACCGTACTATACATGGAGGTTAGAGCGTGGCGGAGAAACCCAATAATGACTCACTAACACTGGGAGTAGATCTGGGCGGTACCAAGATAGAGACGTCTCTCGTAGACACAACCGGGCATATCCTTGCATCGCACCGCCGTCCTACTCAGGCAGAAAGGGGGCCGGATGGCGTTATTGGGGACATCATTGAATGTGTAAAGAATTGTCTTGGCGAAGCCAGTAAATCGGCACAAGCTCTGGGTGTCGGAATGGCCGGACAGATTGAAAAATACAATGGCATAGTGCGATTCGCGCCGAATCTGGGCTGGCGCAACGTTCCTCTTGGGGACATGCTTGAAGAGGCGTTAGTACTACCGGTTGAGGTTACCAACGATGTGCGGGCTGCTACATACGGCGAGTGGCTCTATGGTGCGGGACAAGGTGTTGATGACCTGATATGCCTCTTCGTCGGCACAGGTGTTGGTGGAGGTATCGTTAGCGGCGGCAAGTTACTGGAAGGTTGTAACAATTCAGCGGGTGAGCTTGGACATTTGACAATAATGACCGACGGGCGACAGTGTCACTGCCGCAACCGGGGTTGCCTGGAGGCATATGCCGGTGGCTGGGCAATCGCGGAGCGTGCGCGAGAGGCGGTACGAATTGATCTCAAAGCAGGTCAGCCACTTATTACATTGGCCGGCAGCATTGAGCGAATCACTGCCGCCACAGTCACCGAAGCCTATGATAATGGAGATCCTGTAGCTCAACGCATAGTGGAAGAGACAGCACACTTCCTGGCTGCCGGTGTAGTGGGAATCGTTAACGCCTTTAACCCCTGTTTGCTCGTACTCGGGGGTGGTGTCATACAGGGCTCACCGATGTATCTTCCTATGGTTGAGCGTGCAGTTCGTATCAACGCCCTGGAGGCAGCATTAGAAGGTCTGCGCATCGTTACAGCAGCCTTGGGTAATAAGGCCGGGGTTATTGGAGCAGCCGCGCTAGCGCGTCATAGGCTTCAGCAAACTCAATGAGAAATGAGGAGGCGAACATGAGCACATCAACATTTGAGGAACTTTGTATAAACACCATTCGCTTTCTGGCAGTGGACATGGTACAGCAGGCGAACTCAGGCCACCCGGGGACACCGATGGGAGCCGCCCCGATGGCTTACGTGCTATGGGACCGCTTCCTTAAACACAACCCCGGCGATCCCAAATGGCCGGACCGAGACCGCTTTATTCTGTCAGCAGGACACGCTTCGGCCCTGCTCTATTCTTTATTGCATCTCACTGGTTATGACTTGCCTCTAGATGAGATCAAGCGATTCCGACAGTGGGGCAGCAAAACACCCGGTCACCCGGAGTATGGGATTGTCCCCGGTGTGGAGACCACTACTGGGCCGTTGGGGCAGGGGTTCGCTAACGGTGTGGGTATGGCCATAGCCGAGAAGTGGCTGGGGGAGCACTACAATCGCCCGGGATATGAAATAATAAATCACTTTACATATGCCATTGTTTCAGACGGGGACCTCCAGGAGGGTGTCGCTTCAGAGGCCGCTTCTTTGGCAGGGACACTTCGCCTGGGCAAGCTTATCTATCTGTACGACGACAACGATATTTCCATTGAAGGCAACACTGATATCGCCTTTGCTGAAAACGTAGCCCAGCGCTTCCAGGCCTACGGCTGGCATGTCATCGGCCCAATTGATGGCATGGATATGGGTAGTGTGGATCAGGCTATCAGGTTGTCCCAGGCTGAAATAGGTCGCCCCAGCTTAGTAATCTGCCGGACTATTATCGGCTACGGAAGCCCCAATAAGGCGGGAACTGCATCAGCTCATGGTGAACCTCTGGGCGAGGCCGAAGTAAAGCTCACAAAAGATAATCTGGGCTGGACTTACGATAAACCTTTCACCGTACCACCCGAAGTACTCACTCATTTTTCCCAGGCTAAAGAGCGAGGTAACCGACAGCAGCAAGAATGGGAATCTAAGCTGGAGGCATACCGAAAAGTGTACCCAAGCGAGGTGCGGCAGCTTGAGGAGGACCTGTCCGGGGACCTACAGGAGGGATGGGACCAAGACCTTACCGACCTGTTCAAGACCACAGAGAAACCTATCGCCACTCGTGAGGCATCTGGAAAGGTTATGAATACCATCGTGGAGAAGGTCCATGCCTTCACAGGAGGTTCAGCAGACCTGGCTCCATCTACCAAGACCACCTTGAAGGATCACGGTAACTATGGATTCGAAGAATATTGTGGCCACAACATGCACTTCGGCGTTCGTGAGCACGCTATGGGTGCTATAGCCAACGGTATGTCCTTGCATGGAGGTGTCATTCCCTATACTGCGACTTTCCTTGTCTTCTATGACTACATGCGTCCACCAGTACGTTTAGCTGCTCTAATGGGAATCAGGGTGATTTACATATTTACTCACGACTCCATCGGTATGGGAGAGGACGGCCCAACGCATCAACCCATCGAGCAACTCATGGGACTGCGCGAAGTGCCCAATCTTGTAACGATCCGGCCTGCGGATGCCACCGAGACAGTAGAGGCATGGAAGTTAGCCATAGAACGACGCTGTGGCCCAACAGCCATTGTACTTAGCCGACAAAATTTACCTGTCCTGGACCGAACGGAATTGACTCCAGCCAGCGGTGTGCAACGCGGCGGTTATATACTGTGGGAAGCAGCGGCCTCTCCAGATATTATCCTTATAGGTACCGGCTCCGAAGTCCACATCGCACTGGAAGCAGGTAAGCTGCTACAGGATAAGGGTATCAACGCCCATGTCGTCTCTATGCCTTCATGGGAACTATTCGATGCCCAGCCAGATGATTATCGCAAAGAAGTATTGCCACCCAAAACTCGGGCGCGTATCTCCATTGAGGCAGGTACTCCACTGGGATGGGAAAGATATGTGGGTCTGGACGGGGTTGCAATTGGTATCCCTCGCTTCGGCGCGTCAGCACCAGGCAACATTGTCTATGACAAACTAGGGTTGACAGTCCAGCATGTGGTGGACGAGGCATTGAAACTTAAGCACAGGAGTGAATAATGAAGCTTAGAGTTGCACTGGGTGCCGATCATGGCGGCTTCTCCCTTAAAAATGAGTTAGTGACCCGGCTACACGAAACGTTCGAGGTGTTGGACCTGGGATCCCGTACATTTGACCGGGATGACGACTACCCTGATTTTGCGCTAGCAGTTGCTCAGGCGGTTGCTTCAGGACAGGCGCAGCGTGGCATACTAGTCTGCGGCAGTGGTGTAGGTGCCTGCATCGCTGCCAATAAGGTACGGGGAGCACGTGCATGTCTCTGCCACGACACATACTCGGCACATCAAGGTGTGGAACATGACGATATGAATATACTGTGCTTGGGAGCACGTGTTGTTGGAACGGAGCTGGCTGGGGAATTGGTTGATGCCTTCCTTAAGGTGAACTTCTCTGGTGAGACGCGTCACCGTCGACGCTTAGAGAAAGTCCTGGCTATCGAACAGCAAGCGCTGCAATCGGAAAGATAGGGCAGTAAAGGAGGGTAAAGAGAATGAACGCTATTCAGGAAGCACAAGGGCTCGGGCAAGCAATTTGGCTTGATTATATACGTCGTGGGTTACTCAAGTCTGGCGAGTTCGAGCAATTCATCGAACAGGGAATAAGTGGTGTGACCTCAAACCCGACTATTTTCGAGAAGGCCATAGTGGGAAGTACTGACTATGATGAAGCGATATTAGCTTTAGCCAAAGCCAATAAGGATACCGGAGAGATATATGAAACCCTTGCGGTAGAGGACATTCGATCTGCCACTAACCTGCTACGGCCTATTTATGACCATACATCCGGATTACATGGCTACGCATCTTTGGAGGTTAGCCCCGTATTGGCTCACGATACGGATGGCACGATAAGAGAAGCAAAACGTTTGTTCGTCTCCCTTGGCAGGCCGTCGAATGTGATGATAAAAGTCCCCGCTACACTCGAGGGCATACCGGCCATCCGTAATCTCATCGGCGAGGGCATCAATGTCAACGTTACCCTAATATTCTCTCTAGATATGTACCGACATGTTATGGAAGCCTACATCGCCGGAATTGAAGATCTGGTCAAGAATGGTGGCGATGCAACTAAAGTGGCTTCCGTGGCGTCATTCTTTCTCAGTCGCATAGACACAGTGGTAGATACTTCGTTGGAAGAGCGCATACGGCAGGGACAAGAACAACTCAGGGATCTGCTTGGCAAAGCCGCCGTAGCCAACGCAAAGCTGGCATATCATGCGTTTAGTCAGACGTTTGGCAGCGAGCGTTTTGCGGTACTGAGAGCGAAAGGGGCTCAAGTACAGCGCCCATTATGGGCAAGCACTGGCACGAAAAATCCGGCTTATAGTGATGTCATGTATGTGGAGCCCCTCATTGGTCCCGATACAGTCAACACTATGCCACCGGTTACCATAAAGGCATTCCTGGACCATGGCCACGCCGCGGATACTGTTGGGTTAGGTTTTTCTGAATCTGAGCAGGCATTGGCCGAGCTTGCTGAAGCTGGCATTAGCATGGAGTCTGTAACTGCGAAATTGCTTGATGACGGGGTTAAGTCGTTTGCCGATTCATTTGAGAAGCTTATGGCCGGCATCGAGGAAAAAAAGGCCCGATTGCGGGCAGCAGAGCACGTCCATCCAGGTGTAAGTATTGGCACTTCTATCAGCGATATAGAAGCTGCTCTGGTTGGCCTCGATAGAGATGACATCGTAGGGCGAATGTGGCATAAGGATCACACTGTATGGAGACCGGAACCTGCCGAGATTGCAAATCGTCTCGGCTGGCTTAGTGTGGCTGATCTGATGTCGGAACAAGTACCTGCTCTTCAATCCTTTGCTCGGGAGGTTAAAGATGCTGGTTTCCGCTACGTTGTTTTACTTGGCATGGGCGGTAGTAGTCTGGGGCCTGAGGTGCTTCGGCAGACCTTTGGCAGTGCCAAAGAATATCCTGAACTCATAGTACTGGACTCGATGATACCGGCCTCGGTGCGGTCGGTGAAAGAGGCCATCGACCCGGCAAAGACCCTGTTCATAGTGTCCTCAAAGTCCGGCAACACCACCGAGCCTCTAGCACTCTTCCAGTTCTTTAAAGCTCTTGTCGTGGTGGCCATTGGAAAGGAGAAAGCGGGACAGAATTTCGTTGCCATCACCGACCCGGGGACTCCGCTTGGTAAACTGGCTGAAGACGAAGGGTTCCGACGTATTTTCTTGAATCCGTCCGACATTGGTGGACGATACTCTGTCCTGTCGTATTTTGGCCTGGTTCCAGCGGCACTTGCAGGTATAGACATCATGACGCTACTTGACCGGTCAGATAGCATGAGGGAGGCATGTGCTTCCTGCGTGCCTGTTCACGACAACCCCGGTGCATGGCTTGGAGCGTGTATGGGCACTCTCGCACTTAAGGGACGGGACAAGCTTACACTCATTACATCCCCGGGCATTAGTAGCTTTGGTCTATGGGTGGAGCAGCTTATTGCTGAGAGCACGGGCAAGGATGGCAAGGGGATCATACCCGTGGCTGGGGAACCACTGATGGAATCGGCCCATTATGGTGATGACCGGTTGTTTATCTTCTTACGTCTTCAGGATGACGACAACTCCGAAATAGATAATGGAGTTGAGCGGCTCAGAGCTTCGGGACAGCCCGTGTTGATTCTCGACATGCGCGATAAATATGATATGGGTGGCGAGTTTTATCGTTGGGAGTTTGCTACTGCGATAGCCGGTAGAATACTTGATATACACCCCTTCAATCAACCCAATGTGCAGCAGGCTAAGGATGCGACAGAGCGTGTTTTGCAGGAGTATACCGCCTCTGGTAATCTGCCAAGTGTAGAAACTGCCAGATACGCCGCTGAGCTGCTTACTAAGGCTGAAAAGGGGACGTACCTGGCCATTATGGCTTATATGCACGAGACACCTGGTGCGGATAAGGCACTGATGGAGCTGCGCCGCAAAGTGGTAGAGCGGTATGGCATAGCAACCACCCTTGGTTATGGGCCGCGTTTCCTACACTCGACAGGCCAGCTTCACAAGGGGGGTCCTGACACAGGGCTATTCCTGCAAATCACTGTTGATCATGAACAGGACGTGCCTATCCCGGGCAAACCATACACCTTTGGTGTGGTGGCCGATGCCCAGGCTGTAGGAGACCTTGAGGCATTGCGATCACTAGGCAAGCATATTATCAGGGTTCATTCAAGGCAGGGCGATGTGGCAGCTATATCCGAATTTATTGGCAACTTGGTTTAGCGTTTAAGTCAATGATTCTTATGTAGATAGGGGTTACTTTGATAAGAGCTATAATTTTTGATTTAGACGGTGTCCTGGTACAGACGGAGAAGCTGAAAGCAAGAGCCTATGCGCTGGCAGTACAGCAAATCCGTAATCTCCCAGAACCTGATGCAAGGGCCGGCGAGGCCTACCGTGAAGTGGTTGGTGCTCAACGGGAAGTAACCTCCAGACATGTTATGGATAAGCTCGGGCTGGAAAAGGAATTACGGTCGTTGATGTCTCAGTATGGTGTCTCGGAACCGTGGGAGGCGCTAACGGCAGTACGCTATCAGATTTACGACAAGATGGTCAGTGACCCACAGGTAATTCGGGACAACCAGTGGTCGTATACGGTTGACCTGTTGCGGGTTGCCAAAGAGACGGCCTGCCTGACGGCGCTGACCACATTGTCGAAACGCAAGGATGTGTTGCATGTAATACGTTCTCTCGATATCGAACCGCTACTTGATGTGATTCTTACTGCCGAGGACGTTACCAGGGGCAAGCCCGACCCGGAGATTTATCTCCTGGCAGCGCAAAGGCTGGAAGTACCGCCAGAACACTGTCTGGTGCTTGAAGATACAGTGAATGGAATCAAATCTGCACAGTCCGCTGGTATGAATGTAGTTGCCATTGCTACACCTTTTACCAATGCCAGTATCCATACCAGCGAAATAATTAAGGAGGCCTGGATTGTCCACGAACCGGAGAAGGTAGCTGAGGTGGTGCGACAGCGTATTGAGGAACATAACCTGACTGATCATTGAGATAGAGCAATGGAGAAAAAAGGAGGTAACTAATGGAGATAGGTATGATCGGCTTAGGCCGTATGGGCAGTAACATGGCGCGGCGCCTGATGGATGGTAGTCACCGTGTCGTAGTCTACGATCCAATCAAGGAAGCTACAGAGGCGCTTGTGGCGCAAGGAGCAACAGGGTCTGTATCTATTACCAATTTAGTCGAAAAACTTGCTCCACCCCGCGCTATCTGGCTGATGGTTCCTTCAGGTGAGCCTACCGAGAGTACTATCGATACTGTGGCAGCAGAACTGTCTCAGGGTGATGTTGTCATTGATGGAGGCAACTCCAATTACAAGGACAGCGTACGCCGGGCGTCAGCTCTGTTAGAGAAGGGGATTAATTTCCTGGACGCGGGAACCAGCGGTGGTATATGGGGACTGAAGGAGGGATACTGCCTCATGGTCGGGGGTGACATCGAGGCATTTCATCGTATGGAGCCTATATTCCGGACACTGGCACCTTCGCTTCAGGATGGTTATGGCCATGTGGGCCCCAGCGGTGCCGGCCATTTCGTTAAGATGGTTCATAACGGCATTGAATACGGGCTAATGCAAGCCTACGCCGAAGGCTTTGAGTTAATGCAGGCAAAGCGGGAGTTTAATCTGGATCTACCTCAGATTGCTGAGATCTGGCGATACGGCAGCGTAGTGCGTTCCTGGCTACTGGACCTGGCGGCTGCTGCGTTAAAGGAAGATCCGAAACTGGAAAGCATACAACCCTACGTCGAGGATTCCGGTGAAGGCCGGTGGACAGTGCAGGAGTCCATAGATCTGGCCGTGCCCGCACCGGTTATGGCGCTCTCGCTCCAGGCAAGATTTCGATCGCGTCAGGAGCAGCCCTATGGTGCCAAGCTACTAGCTGCCCTTCGTCAACAGTTCGGAGGCCACAGGGTAAAGAAGGCAGAATAGAACTACTGCGAACTGCAAGAGTTGTATAGCTGCTGTTCCCGAATATTGGATCGATTAGCTATCCCTAGTATCAGAATTATTCAAAGGAAGTAGTAATGGTCAAACAAATAAAGATCGTACCGGCCATACTAACAGAAGACCCCAGAGAATTGGAGGCTATAGTACAAGAAGCGGAGACATTTGCGGACTACGCCCAGTTTGATTTTATGGATGGCCGGTTTGTACCGTCACGGAGTATAACCTATCAGGATTTAATGACGATTCCAATTAAATTCAGCTGGGAAGCTCACCTTATGGTAGAGTGCCCCCAAGATTATCTGGATAACATGCGGAAAGCAGGAGCTAAGAAGGTGGTCTTTCATTATGAGTCTACATCGTCACCACAATCTGTTATTTCTCGGGCAAGAGAGCTTGGTCTAGAGCTAGGATTAGCTATTAATCCTGAAACGAATGTACCTTCTTTCCTCCCTTTGGTTGATGATGTAGATAGTGTACTTTTTCTTACTGTCCAACCTGGCTTTTACGGAAGCAAGTTCATTCCCGAAGTCCTGGATAAAGTGGTAGAACTCCGTCAAAGCCGGCCGTCTATAGACAGGACTAAATCCAGCGAAAGGAGGTAGCTCGGAATGTTAGCTATAGGGATGTTAAGAGGGAAGGCAGGAGTGCATACTTTTGAGCTTCCCAAGCCAGAGATTAAACAGCCAGATGAGGTGCTAGTACGTGTGAAAGAAGCTGGAGTAGATGGTACAGACTTCAATATGGTCAAGCATACTTTGCAGGACATAGCTGAAGGCCGCAACGAGATTGTTATGGGTCACGAAATGGTAGGGGCGGTTGAGGCAGTAGGAAGCGAGGTAAAGTCAGTAGCCCCTGGCGATATGGTGGTCTTTACAGTACGCCGGGGTTGCGGGATCTGTCAGCCATGTCTGCATAATCAGAGCGACATGTGCATGACTGGTCTATATACGGAGCGAGGTATTCATAAACAGGACGGCTTCTTCACTGAATTTGTTTTAGATCAAGAACAGTATGTTGTAAAGGTTCCGGGAGATTTGGCAAATCTTGCAGTGTTTACCGAACCGCTAAGCATTGCTGAAAAGGGGATAGAGCAGATTCGCGTTATCCAATCACGACTTCCCTGGGCCTGCGAGCACCCAGACCACACTTACGCTTCGCCAGATTGGGGTAAGTGTAAAACAGCACTGGTGTTGGGAGCGGGACCACTGGGGATTCTGGCGACAGCTTTGCTCCGATTAGCTGAGGTGCACACCTATGTTGCTGATATCGTGCCCGAAGATAGTCACAAAGTGCACCTCGTAAAACACATGGGAGCCGATTACATTGATGCCCGTAGTAAAACTCCTAAGGAAATAGTTAAATTTTGCTGCAGTGCCCCCGCTAATCTGGATATAGTATTTGAAGCCTCGGGTGCAGCGGCTACCGCCGTTGAGCTAATTAGCTACATGTCACGCAGCAGCATATATGTCATGACGGGTATTCCCAGGGAAGAACTTGTCATACAGGTGGATGCAGCCCAGTTGGTACGCCAGATAGTCCGCAATAACCAGGTGGTGGTAGGCAGTGTCAACTCCAACCGTAGCCACTTTGAGATGGCTCTGAAAGACATACCTGCTATAAACTCTCGGTTTGGCGGCATGCTTGAAGAAATGATTACACAACGCTTTAAATTGAAAGACTATGAACGCATATTTGCCGCTACTGACCAAAAGCATATCAAGACAGTGATTGAAGTATAATCATATATTGAGAATGGGGTGTTGTATTGAAATCTAGCGGGTATATGGCGAGGCGAACCAAGATAATATGTACCATAGGTCCAGCTAGCGGTTCAACAACCGTGATTGAGAAGCTTATTGAAGCAGGCATGAATGTCGCCAGGCTTAATCTATCTCATGGTGACCATGAAGAGCATGCTCGCTATGTTCAGGAAATAAGGGAGATAAGCCAGCAACTGGGAATCAACGTGGCTGTCCTTATAGACCTGCCGGGATCGAAGTATCGGGTTGGAGAACTGAAAAATGGCCAAGCTGAATTAGAAAAGGGATCCCATATCGTACTCACCACCCGACAGGTGGAAGGTAATGCTTCGCTGGTACCGGTCAATATCCCGCATCTGCCTCGGGATGTACGTGTTGATGGCATAATACTCCTCGACGACGGTGCAATACAGCTCAGGGTGCTGTCTAAAGTGGGTACTGAGATAAAATGCCTGGTTAAGGTTGGTGGCATGCTGAAGAATGGACGTGGGCTTGTAGTACCGGGCATGCGTGCATCTGGACCCTTTATTACCGATACTCTAAAGCAACACATTTTGTTTGCTATTCGGGAGCAACCCGAATATATAGCACTTTCCTTTGTCAGCGATGCTGACGATGTAGCTCAGGTGAGAGCCGTACTAAAGAGTAAAGGCGCTGATATACCTATCATTGCGAAGATTGAGAGAGGTATTGCAGTTAGAAATTTCGACAGTATTCTAGCTGCCAGTGATGGCATCATGGTGGCTCGTGGGGATCTGGGTGTGGATATTCCTCTTGAGAAAGTGCCTCTAGTGCAGAAAGAGGTTATTCGCAAGTGCAATAAAGCAGGTAAGCCGGTGATTACGGCTACCCAGATGCTTGAATCAATGATTAGTGCCTATAGACCCACACGGGCTGAAGTTACTGATGTTGCCAATGCAATATTTGACGGCACCGACGCCACGATGCTCTCAGCTGAGACCTCTGTCGGTAAGTATCCCGTGCAGGCAGTAAAGATAATGGCGAAGATTGCTCAGGAGGCAGAAGGTAGTCTACCCTATGACCAGATATTGGCGGAAAAAGGCAGATGGCTCGAGCAGGAGATAGCTGAACTGATTGCCTATAACGCCTGCCATACGGCACAAAGCCTTAGAGCGGCAGCAATTGTAGCCTTTACTCAATCCGGTAGTACGGCAGGTAGGGTATCAAAGTTCCGCCCCAGAGTACCAATCCTGGCCATAAGCCCTGATAATGTTGTATGCGGAAGGTTAATGCTGTGGTGGGGTGTTAATCCTGTGCAGATAGTTGAAGTACCACTTGTGGAAGATCTCTTTGCCACTGCGGTCAGTCTCACCCAAGAGTTGGGTTTGGCAAAATCAGGCGATGTCATAGTAATTACCGGGGGTATACCAATTGGTGTGGTGGGATCTACTAATTTGCTCAAAGTTGAGAGGATCCCTTAATAGGATTTCGGCATCTTGATTGAGATCTCAGTGGTAGGCACCTTTTAAGCAAGGATTGAGAGATTATTAAAGAAAGACCTGAGCGAATTGCATATTTCAGACTTAGCTGCTAATAGTGTTCGTCTCTTCAGAATTATCGAGATTGTCTATTACCTGTTGTAAGCCTTCAAAATCCTGAATGCAGGTATTCAGATCTAGTTTACCCCCCTGTATGTCAATAGCGAGTTTAAACTGTGGCGAAATAACCACCACTCCGGTAGGTTGCTTTGAAGCATATGCCCAAATTCCATCCTCCCTTTTATCACAATAGAGATATACTTCTTCCAATGGGATTATTATTATTTCACCAATGGTAGAGGGTTGGCCAACACGATTTTTTTTCATTTTCTACGAGCTGTGATAACTGCTTTTATTACTCTTAAGGTGGTTAAAGAAAATATGAAGAGAAGTAATGGCTTGATAAACCGAATAGGGTATAGCCTTAGATTTCCTTTGGCATAACCCCAAAGTTTCTCCTGATCGAAATCGGGTTGTATATTTATACCAATATTAGGCTTCTGAACGCCTGCGAATGTAAGTAGTGGTGTGACTGCAGCAAAAAGAAAACCCGTATCTGCGGGGTCTGCTAGTCCTAGGGTCAGATGTACATATGTGTTTCGTATCTCAATACGACGAATAATATCTTTGATAAACAGAAGCAAGCGCTTCAGGAATCCTCTGGTCCGTACAATAGCAAGCAAAGGCTTGACACTTCTCTTCTTCTTCTTCTTTACCTTTACCTTTGCCTGTTTTTTTTTAGACCTGATATCTTTCCCGATCAAGCCGAAAAGCCATCCAATACGTACCCTTGATTCTATATTGTCTCTTTTACTAATGTTGAATACGAGATCAACCGGTACGCAAAGAAGGATGATTAGGAAAATTAATATGCCCAGTATCGGACCAAGGATCCACACGATTATTCATTTTCTTTCTTTTTATCACCACGTTTTTCGATTGCCTTGCCGATCACCTCACCAATTTTTTCCATGACATTAGCGGCCCCTCCAACAGGCGCTACATGCACACCGTCCTTGTTTATGGCAATAACTGCAACGGGTTTAATGCCTCCGCCGCCACCTGTACCACCACCAGAGCCGCTACCTTTTTCCGCCTTATCATTGGTTCCCGTACCACCGCCTGCACCAAAGCCAAAGCCAATGCTTACTAGCGGAATGATAGTATTCCCCTCAACAGTAATCGGCTCGCCTACCGCACTCTTTGTGTTTAAAACCCGCTCAATTTCGCACATAGTTGCCTGCACAAGTTTTTCCACGTCTTCCATGATTTCCTCCTTTTTTATCTAAGTACTAATATAGACTATCCGGGTATACTTGTATGTGACTTATGTCCCGTTAAGTTGATTAGCAAGCTATAAGTAACTGCTGTAAGTTCTGCTAAGCTGAACTGATTTCTGGCAGGGATATCGTAGACGATGGTGGAGCTTTTGTCAATAGGTGGCTTGATCCATTCTGGCATCTATTTGGCATAGGCAAGTGATAGCATGAACAGAAGTAATATGGTCAGTTATTTGCATCTAAAGAGGTAAAAAAAGAAGTTTCCGACTACTTAACGAAGTATCCACTTTTCAAACATAGTCAGAATCGCTTATGTACTATTGGAACAGATCTAGCCGACCCTGCTTGATCAGGTGAAAGCTAGAGAATCTCATTACTTCTCGAATTTTCTCCCTATGGCTAGGTGCATAACAGTGTGTTTGGCAATCCTTGCACATCGGCTTCGGGTCATATGTGCAGAGAAGCAGCTTCGATATGCCATGGTCTAGCAGCTTGTTGCAGTCCTGGCATAATACCAGCTCCCTATCGCTAAAAATATCCTGCAATCTGACGTCTTCTATGAGGAAGGTATCCTTTTCATCTGCATGGTGATTCTCCGTGCAGAATACATCGATGAAAATGCCCAATATCCTGATATCCTTGGCTTTCTTGTCGTCCAACCTCTCGAAAATATTGGTCATCTTCTCACGTGCTTATCGATTAAAGAATCAGAGCAAACAAGCCATCTGGCTAATGCTGATTTACAGGCCAAACCTGTCCCTTAGTATTAAGGACACCGTCTTAAGATAGTCGAATGCTTTCTCTACTATTCGTTCCTCGAGTGATAAGTCGCACGTACCGCTATCCTCAGCGGCTGTGGTCTCATTGCTGGCGCTAACCTGACCGATGTTCTTAAGACAACACCTGGCCGGCGCAACCAATGCCTGCTCTGCAATACGCTTCGAAGAAACGTCGCTATTCTCAGCGACCACTTCCCAATAACTGCATAGGAGCCCGGCCAGCTTTTCCGGAGTCTCAACTTCAAGAGCTGAAGAGTTTGTGGGCACAAGTCCCCAGGAGATCATACGGCCACTTTTAAGGAACTCCGCAATGGCTTCTGCATATCCTTTCGGCATGAATTCCATCTGGTAGGCGTCAAAAGAAAGGATATCGATCCCTAGGCCTAAAAGATAAGGAAGGTTAACATTGGCACAGAGATGTAATGCTCTTGGTCCATCTATACCACTCATGAACTCATGATATTCTTGCTTAGCAAGTACGTCATTGTAACCCGAAAGACCGCTGAACACCCACCCCAACCCGGGTTCATCCAACCAGACAAAGGCGTTCTCGTTCTTCTTTTTCAGCTCATGGTACTGAGCATTGATTTTTCGCTGAATAAAATCGAATAGGAGCGTCCTGACCTGATCGTTGTAAATGATTGGCTTGTTATTTTCATCAGTGACCTTGAAC
>JAAXQM010000189.1 GCA_012974295.1 Dehalococcoidales bacterium | reverse complement strand
GGTATAACCTGTTGCACAAAGCGAAGGTTTGATTGAATTCCCCCATTAGGATGCTAAGATCGCTATTATAATGGCATGATAGCCCCGCCATTGGGCTTTTAGATTAGCTTTCCAATGGGCCTAAGGTCGTGTTTATGCAACAAGCTCAATATAGCTGATTTCTTCCACTTTGTCATTCTGAACTTGTTTCATTGTATTAATCTTATGAGACTGCTGAAAAAGAGGTGCAGGATACTTCCTGCCGGGGGTCTGGGGGTGTCCCCCAGCTTAAAAAAGTCCCCCAAGATTGGGGGATTAGGGGGTTGATAGAGACTATTTCAGTAGTCTCTGAGATTACATTCACTTAGTAGTCGGTCAATAAGCGCAAGTGGATATAAATATGAGAACTATAGTGGAAGTGTCACTTCTTACTATTGTTTTTCCTCTTTATCGATATTACGAGTTATCTGCTATGTTGTGCTCTTTAGTCCTCCCCCATGTCCATCTCCTCGGCGATGCCGATGCGCTTCACTGTCAGTGGGACGTAGTTTACCCGCCCTGTCTCGATGAGGTCACGCAGCTTCTTTTCATCCTCGGTGAGGCGGAACCTGCCGGTCTTGACCTCAATGAAGTCCACCCCTTCATCGTACTTGACACCGATGAAGTCAATTGGCTCTCCCAGATAGAACAGCCGGTCATAGTGTGTCATCTCAAAGGTTGCCATGAGTTCGTTAAGCTTGCCCGTCCGCTGGCTCAGGCTCCCAGTAATTGACTGCATCACGTCACGGGGCAGGCCTTTGAGGATTTCCTGTATCTCCTTTACCGAGGTCTGTGAGGAAGCAAGGGCGAAAAGCAGCTTCCGCTCCATGCTGTCGAAGTCGGGAAGTTCTATCCTCCGTGGCCTGAGCGCCAGCACTGCGATGACTGCAAGCAGCGCCAGGACGACGACAGCGAAAATTACGTATACAGCGGTATCCATTACATACTCCTAATCCACACCCCAGACTTTCACTTTACCATCCTCTATGATATAGAGCGGCCCGGCGTTTTTTTCCTCTTTTATTGACCTTTTTACCCTTTTCTCCCAGGCGCGAAGAATACGTTGAGTGGTGGCCGTCAGAATCCCGATATCGATGATCTTTTCGGCGGTTTTTCCCAGAACTCCGGGCAGCTTGTAGCACCGCGAGTACAGGTGTAATAGAAAATCAAAGTGGTTTCTCAGTGCCCTGACCTGCTCGGCGGAGACGCTTTTTTGCTGCAGCACGCTTTCCTCATAGTAGCTATCGGTATGTTTATCGGTGAGTAAACCTTCCTGCTTGCATAAATCGTGGGCTTTGGTGCCGGGAAGAGGAAAGAAGACGGTGACATGAGCCACCTTCGGCTGCACCCTGGCATTGAGCTTGATGGTGTCCAGAATCTGAGACCTGGTTTCAAAGGGCAGCCCGACCATATTGTAGCTCAGTGTATTGAGCCCCACCTCATCACAAAACGAGAAGGCATCGATGATGCGCCTGGTGCTCACCGGGCGTTTGAGGACCTCGCGGCGTATGTGCTCGTTGCCGCTCTCTATCCCGAAGCGGATCAGGGAGCACCCTGCCGACTTCGCCAGCTTGGCAATCTCCCGGTCCATCAGGTTGGGGTGGCAGTTCATCTCGAAGGGTAGTCCGATCCTGCTCTTATATTCCCTGGTGAAATGGGCGAACCACTCCCTCTTCATCGGCAACAGGTCGTCGTGGAAGACGTTGTACTCAACCTGGGGGAAATTCCTGACAACCGTCTCCACCTCTTCCATAAGGCTTTCAACGCTGCGGAACCTGATATACTTGTTGTTACCGTATAACTGCTTCATGGCGGGACTGCCGCAGTAGGCACAGTTATAAGGGCATCCGCGGGATGCCATAAAGACTCCTCGCTTCATAAACTTCAGGTCGAAGCTGTCTGCGTAGGGGAAGACCTCGCGGTCGGGGAAGGGTAACACATCCAGGTCGGCGATGAGCGGCCTTACAGGGTTGCGGTAAATTATTTCGACCTCTCCGGCCCCTGCATTACTCTTGACCCACAGGTTGGGTATATCCGAAAAACCCTGACCATCTTCCAGGCGTTGGCACAGGTCGAGAATTGCCCCTTCGCCCTCGCCGATACAGATTATATCGATGCCATCTAAGGCAATTACCTCGTCGGGGCACAGGGTCGCGTGAGGCCCGCCGCAAATAGTGAGCGCCTGCGAGTGACGCTTGGTGAGCGCGGCCAGCGAGGCTACGTGTGGGAACGCGTTTGTTGTTAAGGAGAAGGCTACCACGTCGGGGCGACTATTTTTAAGAAAAGCGGCAAATTCCTCTTCAGCCACATCGCCCATGAGGTGAAAAAACTGGCATTCGTGTCCCCCGTGTCTCAAAGAGGCAATCAGGGAGCCGATTCCCACGTGGAAGGGCCCCATAACCTTGTAACTGGGATCGATGTAGGCGAAGGCAACTTTCATCGTACTATTCTTTCCCTACTGCACCCTGTCGCCGCGTTGTCCTACCAGGATAAACTCAAAGGCGAAGCGGTTGAATAGCCAGGGCATGGCATTTCCCAGGCGTTCCCATGAGCGGGCAAGTAATGCCGGTGTTCCCGGGGGGGCGTGGGTCAGGGCGGTACAACGAAGGTGATCGACGCCCTCCATAGCCAGGGTGCGCGCCACCTCGCCGCTGGAGAGGGCATGCTCATAGGGCGTGGGGTGTCCAAGCCCAGCGGGCAGGGGGAATCTGGGCAGGCGGCTATATTTACTGGGTTCGGCCGCTATGATA
>JAAXQM010000011.1 GCA_012974295.1 Dehalococcoidales bacterium | reverse complement strand
GCACTTACTCACAGACAAGTTGATATCATCAAGCGGCTGACAAGAAATATTGCCCTGGCACTGGATGCAGATGCCGCCGGAGAACAGGCGACACGTCGCGGACTGGAGGTGGCAAGGCAGTCATTAAGTAAGCAGAAGGGCTATAGAGACAGGGATTGGATGGGTGCCACATCCAAGGTAGATGGGAATCTGAAGGTCATTCTACTGCCGCGGGGCAAGGACCCCGATGATGTGATCAGGGAGGGTCCTGAAGAGTGGAACAGGCTCGTTGATGAGGCAGCACCCGTGATGGATTACTTCTTTGACGCGGTTATCTCAAAAGTGGATCTGAGCCACGAGAACGGGAAATCAGCAGCGATAGAGCAACTCCTGCCTCTCGTTTCCGCAATTGAAGATAGTGTCGAGGGAGAGCTTTATTTAAGACGGCTCAGCCAACTGGTAGGGGTAGACCAAAAGACCTTAGCTGGCAAGGCAGCACGGTCCAAACCTACGCCAAAGGAGAGAGCGAGTAAAGAGTTGCCGCTTCCAACTACCCAAGCAACTGGCCGCTCACCGGAGGAGTACTGCCTAGCGCTCTTGCTACAAAACCCGGAAATACATGAACGTGGTATGGAGCTTACAGCCGATTATTTTGAAGGAACGGAAAATCGTGAAATATTCCTCGCCTGGAAAAAGACTGTCGATAATGAGGACTTTGAGAGAATTCGCCAGGGCCTTGATGTTAGCCTACAGGAGCACCTAGACAACTTAATCAGCAAGGTACTGCCACCAGCGAGCGAGCGGGAAACGGAGGATGCCTTTGCCGACTGTACCCGCCGCCTGGGGGAGCAACATCTGAGGAAGCTCAAGGCACTGGAGGAGATACTTCTTCTAGAGGCAGAGTCTTATGGCGATAAAAACGTGATAAAAGAGCAGGTGGAAAAGCTACTACAAAAGGCTCTGGAACCAACGGCTCAGTTAAAAGACCTGTTTGAAAAAGCGAGCAGAGAACGGAAAGGGGCACAATGATGACTTCTGGAGATCAAGAGGCGTCGGATAAGCTACTGAAACGGAAACGGGACGTGGAACCTTCTGAGGGTGTCTCCGAAATGAGCCGGGAGCATACCCTGGAATCGCTGGTAGATCTCTTTGCTGCTTTCTCGGGTAGCCCTATATTGAGCGAGGCGGTAAAATCCAATACTGCCTGGTCTGATAATGTGGCTGCCGAACCGGTGGAAGAGGAGGAACCAACGCCTGAGATTGAAACAGAGATCGTACCGGATGACGCCTTGCTGGAAATTGAGGAGACGGATGTCATCGACGACCCAGTTCGCATGTATCTTAGGGAGATAGGCAATGTATCTCTCCTCAACTTTCACGAGGAGAGGGTTCTGGCAAGCAAGATGGAGCGTGATAGACACCTAAGAAAGGTCAGGAATGATTTTCTCTCCAGATCTGGCACTCCACCATCGGCAACTGATGTAATGATCGCTATGTTGGAGCGGTTGTGTGAGTCAGCTGACCTTATAACCTTACTCGAAGAGGAGCTTGTCTTGCCTCCTGTAGCGAGTCTCGTAGAGAGGATATCAGACCCAAAGTTTCGTGATGCCATTGACAATATAATTGATCCAAAATTAATAGAGACCATTGCCGAGAGAACAAGTGAAGAAATTGCGACTGTATCCCAAGCGTTGATAATATTGGCACTAGATAGCAGTCTCTTGACTCCGGGCATATTGGAAGCCATAGAGGGCAAAACAATAAAGGAGATAAACGCTCTTTTAGATAAGCCTGATTTCCATGTATCGGTATGGTATAAAGAGAAGGAATATATAGCACACATGGAGATGATCGCCAATGAAGCGACCAAAGCAGAAAATCACCTTACCGAAGCTAACCTTCGTCTTGTGGTCAGTGTGGCTAAAAAGTACATCGGCAGGGGGATGTCACTTCTCGACCTGATTCAGGAGGGTAATATAGGGTTGATCAGGGCTGTGGAGAAGTTCGATTACCGAAAGGGTTATAAATTCAGCACATATGCTACCTGGTGGATCAGGCAGGCGATTACCCGTTCCATTGCGGACCAAGCGCGCACGATCCGCATCCCGGTCCATATGGTCGAGACCATCAATAAACTGCTACGTATTAGTCGCCGGCTGGTTCAGGAGCATGGACGAGAGCCCACCAGTGAGGAGATAGGAAATGGAATGGAGGTCACGCCGGAGAAGGTGAGGGATATCATCAAGGTATCCCAGGAACCGGTATCCCTTGAGACCCCGATCGGCGAGGAGGAGAATAGCCATCTCGGCGACTTCATTGAGGATAGCAGCGCATTGCCACCCCCCGATGCAGCCTCCCACCAACTTCTTAAGGAGCAGATTGACGACGTGCTCTTTTCACTGAATGCCCGGGAGCGACGGGTACTGCAACTTAGATTCGGGCTCGAGGATGGGCGGAGCCGAACGTTGGAGGAGGTAGGCCGCGAGTTTGGTGTCACCAGAGAGCGTATTCGTCAGATTGAGGCCAAGGCGCTAAGAAAGCTGCGCCATCCCAGCCGCTCGAGGAAGCTTAAGGATTACCTGGAATAAATTGAATAAAAACATCATAAGAACATTTTTCGTCACCTTAGGCACCGTCTTCGCTATGCTGCTCCTTATAGCTGGCGTTCTGGGATATTTAATTACCGGTCCGCCACCGAAGTGGGATAAAACATGGGTGAAGCCGACTGATGAAGCAGCCGCCAGACTGGATGAGAAGATAGAGGCGCTGGAGCTACAAATCGATGAAGCTGTTGATGGTGAGGAGTTGACGTTGGAGCTCACTGAGGAGGAGGTCACCTCCAAGATGGACCAGCTAGCCAGAGATGGAGACCTGTCAGTAGACATGGAACACCCACAGATCTACTTTAGTGAGGGGTTGGTTCAGGCTATATCCAGGGTCGATTTACGAATTGATGTTTGGGTGGCTGTTGAGGCTAATATAGGAGTCAAAGAGGGGAGACCTGATATAAAGATCGAGAGCCTTCACCTCGGCAGGCTTCCGATCCCCAAGACACTGGTCAACAGCGTGGTGACGGCTCTGGAACGTGCTACGGAAGAGCGATGGGATGAGCTCGATGTGGTATTACAGGAGGTCACTATTAAGCAAGGTGAACTAAGTATTATACTCGTAAAAAATGGGCCCTCAGCGGAGCATCGATCCCAGACCTCTCCCCCGCGCCATCTGCTTCATCAGCTTTCGGGTCTGACGGAACTGGTTTAGGAGTTGATTGATATCCTGAGGTGTGGTACCGCTGCCCCGGGCAATGCGACGCCTTCTGCTGCCATCTATAATCTCGGGGTTGCGCCGCTCCAGAGGGGTCATGGAGAGAATGATCGCCTCTATCTTGTTTAATCTACCATCATCTACCGCGTCCGGATTTCGGCGGGCAATAGAGGAGAACCCAGGAATCATCTCTGCCACTTGACTTAAGGATCCCATCTTCTGCATCTCACGAAGCTGCTCGAGAAAGTCCTCCAGATCGAGGGTAGCGTGGCGAATCTTTTTCTCCAGTTTCCTCGCCCGTTCCTCATCAAAGGTTTTCTCAGCCCTTTCAACCAGGGTGAGCATATCACCCATACCCAATATGCGCGATGCTAAACGGTCGGGATAAAAAGTTTCAAGGGCATCCATTTTCTCGCCGGTACCGATAAATTTAACCGGCACCCCGGTGATCGCTTTAATTGAGAGGGCAGCCCCCCCCCGGGCATCGCCATCCATCTTGGTAAGGATGAGTCCGGTGAGCCCTAATGTAGTATGGAACTCCTCAGCAGCGCGTACTGCATCCTGGCCAGTCATCGCATCTACAACCAGTAACACCTCATCTGGCTTGAGCTCCCTCTTGATCTCTGCTGCTTCCTTCATCATGGCCTCGTCGATATGGAGACGCCCACCGGTGTCGGCAATGATCCAGGAAGCAGCTATTTCCCTGGCATGCTTCAGGGAATGTGCACAAATGGAAACAGGTTTTGTATCCTCACGGTAAACCGGGACCTCGAGCTTATTTCCAAGCGTAACGAGCTGTTCGATGGCAGCAGGCCGGCGAAGATCAGCGGCAACAAGCAGCGGGCGCTGTCCTGAGCTCTTCAGGTGAAGCGCCAGCTTTGCAGCTGTAGTGGTTTTCCCGGAGCCCTGAAGTCCGACAAGCATTGCTATTGTTGGGGGACGACTGGCCTGTACCAGGTGGCTTGGAGTTCCCCCTAACATGGAGGTAAGCTCTTCATTGACTATCTTGATCACCTGCTGCGCTGGAGTAAGGCTTTCCAGAACCTGACTTCCCAGGACGCGCTCTCTCAGTCTGACGATAAAGTCTTTAACCACCTTAAAGCTAACATCAGCTTCCAGGAGCGCCAGTCTAACCTCCCGCAGTGCTTCATCGATGTCACTTTCTTTAAGCTGGCCCCTGCCCCCTAACCGCTTGAAAACGCTACCGAGCCTCTCTGATAAAACCTCGAACATAAGTCACCTCAGACAAGCACCATTCTAATTAAAATAATGCTAATAATCAAGCAATAGGCCGTTGGATTGGTTATGTTACAATAACAGCGAAATGCCCGAGCTTGGCGCTTCTCCGCCTGTTACGAAGGTCGAGATGTCACAAGCAGGTGGATATCATTATTTAATGGAGACCGATGTAAAACTCTCAATCAATCACCTATATCCCCCGATATTGGGAGATACACCCAGAGCTTCGGCAGGAAATATCCTGCACCTCCTTTTCAGCGGTCTAAATAAAATGCTATTTTTATGAAGTCGATCTTAGAGGAAATGAGCGATGATCCCCATTAGGCTTGCGCTGAGAAACTTCATGTGCTATCGGGAGGCGGAACTCTCCTTCGAAGGGCTTCATGTGGCTTGTCTTTGCGGGGACAATGGCAATGGGAAATCGGCGCTACTCGACGCGATGACATGGGCCCTTTGGGGGAAGGCTCGGGCGAAAACTGATGATGAGCTGATACACCTGGGAAGGACAGAGATGGAGGTGGAGTTCGAATTCGCTATCCTGCAAAGAGGCCAGGAGCGTTATAGGGTACTCCGTAAGCGGTCAAAACCTAAGATTCGGGGTGCAGGTAAAACATTACTGGAGCTTCAGCAAGCTACGGATCAAGGCTTCAGATCGATCAGCGGAAATAGCGTTCGTGAGACGCAGCGAGAGATCGAGAAAATGCTGCACATGGATTATGACACATTTATCAATAGCGCATTCTTGCTCCAGGGTCGCGCAGACGAGTTCACCAAGAAGGAGCCCTATAGACGCAAGGAGATCCTGGCCGATATCCTTGGTCTATCCCTTTACGATAAGCTGGAAGAGCGGGCAAAGCTTTATGCCAAACAGAGGCGGCGGAATAAAGAGGACCTGGAGAGTTCAATCAAGATTATAGACGAAGATCTGGCACATAAAGGGGAGTATGAAACTCAGCTACGCGAGGTGATAGAAGCTATTGCTGATGTAGAGCAGGAACAGAAGGGGTGGGAGGACAAGGCCAACGCTTTAAAGAAGCAAAAGAACGAGCTGGATTTAAAGAAAGAGCAACGCGAGGAGATAGAAAAGCGTATTAAACAAACGGGGGAGGCGATAACCTCCTTTGACAATCAGGTTAAAGATCATGGCCGGCGCGTGGGAGAATATGAAAAGGTGCTCGCTAGCTATGATGATGAAATGACTGAAGTTCATACTCATCTCGGTGAGCTGGTCAAGCGGGAAGAGGAACTGGGCGAAAAGAGAGAGGAGGCTCAACAGGTCTCCAATCGAATCCACTATCTTACATCAACCAATGCACATTTGAAGGACGAGATGAAGGATCTGAAGGGGAAGCTTGACATGCTGTCCCGGGAGGAGGCAACCTGCCCATTATGTGGCACCGAGCTAGGAGCTGAGGGGACAGGGAGCATCATAGCAAAATACGAGGACGAAGGGCGGCAGAAGAAGGAAGTCTTTCGTATCAATGAGGACGAAGCAAGGCGCTTGGAAGCAGGGCTAAATGCCTTGAAACGAGCGGTAAATGAACTGGAGAGGACGATAAAGGAGGAGCGGTCTAAGTGGGAGCGTAGAGCGGAGGTGCTGGAGAAGGATCGCAGTGAGGCGGAAATCTCCCTGCCGAAAGAGCAGGAAGCTATGAAGAGGGTCGAGGAGGACCTTGGGCGCTGGCGCTCCACTCTCGATGTTGATATCCACAGTCGGGATTCTCTTAACGCCGAGCTAACCAATCTTCCTGAGCTGGAAGATAATCTAAGAACCGCGCAGCAGAACCTTAACGAGCTAATGAAGCGGCTGGCAAACGGACGCCAGACGCTGGGGGCAGTTCAGGAGAAGATCGATCACCTGGCCTTGGTGGAGCAGAATAGGGGGGAGAAGCTGGCCAAGCTGGAAAATGCCTCCAAGGAAGAGGGACTATACGAAGAGCTGGCCGTTGCCTTTGGCAAGAAGGGGATCCAGACACTCATAATCGATACGGCGCTCCCAGAGATCGAGGATGAGGCCAACAGGCTGCTTGCCAGAATGACCGATAATCGAATGAATATTGTAATGGAGACGCAGCGAGCTCACAAGACTAAGAAGGAAGAAACTGTGGAAACCCTGGATATAAATATATCGGACGAGATAGGAACACGCCGATATGAGATGTATAGTGGTGGTGAGGCGTTTCGCATCGACCTCGCTCTACGCATCGCGCTTTCAAAACTCCTGGCGCGGCGCTCGGGAGCACCTCTACCCACTTTGATAATCGACGAAGGGTTCGGTTCCCAGGACTCCGCTGGTAGAGAGAAGTTGGTGGAGGCGATTAACTCGATTCAAGACGATTTTGAGAAAATTCTGGTGATTACGCACATAGAGGAGCTGAAGAATGCCTTCGATGAGCGCATTGAGGTTACCAAGACGGCTGAGGGCTCTATGATTGAGGTGAGCTGACGGATAATTGACATCGGGGCGGTTTTTCGCTTAATCTTATTTACACTACTTCGTGGAGGTTGAGATGGCAATCGAGGTAACGCTAAAAAAAACAGAGCAAATGACAGTTGCATTCGCATCAATGAAGGGGCCTTATAGCCTGATAGGCGAGACATTTGGTAAGCTCTACGGCTGGATTGGGGAGAAAGGCTTTGTTCCATCAGGCCCGCCGATAGGGGTCTATTTCAACGCTCCGGGACAGGTTCCTGATGCGGAACTATTATGGGAACTTCGAAGCCCCATAGCGGGCGAAGTGGCCCAAAGTGGTCCAGATGAACGAGGTCTGGGTGTTAAAAAAGTTGAAGAGGCAGAAGTCGCCTCCACCATGCACAGGGGGCCCTTCGATCAGGTAGGGGCAACATGGGGCGCACTTGTGGGGTGGATCATGGAGAACGGATACCAGATTATGGGACCGGGCGAGGAGATATACCTCACCGATCCGGACAAGACACCGCCGCAGGAACTGCTCACTGAGGTCTGCTTCCCAGTGAAGAAGCAATAGAGGGCCTGGGGTATGCTAATTGCGCGGTATTTGAGCAGGTAAAGAAAGACACAGACATAGTCCCATCTACTATTGCGAGTGCAAAATAATCATCAAGTATTTTTACCTATTGGAACACCATCTAACGGAATATAGGTACCTGTTCCGATAGCAACAAGCTCTCCATTAGAGGATGACACTCGCATTTCAGCTACCGAAATGCGTCTGCCAGACTTCACTACCCATCCCTCGGCGTGAAGTTTGCTTTCTTTTGCCGGATTCAACAAGTGAACCTTGAATTCGCTTGTAGCAATCCAAACCCCTTCATTTTGAGCCGCCACTGCAAACCAACCTGCATTGTCTAGCATGGTAGCTATTGCTCCTCCATGAATACCCTTCAATGCGTGATCGAGATTTGGATTATACGGGAGATGAATACAAGCGTGTCCTTGCTCATCATACGAAAGGTACATGCCGAAAAATCTTGCTATCGGCACTCCCCTGAATAGTTCAATAAGCTCTTGCTGCCAGGCAATGTTCATTTCCATGTCTTTTTATCGTAGCTTCTCTACGTAAGGTTACATAACGACCATATATTAAAACTCATATTCTACCTAAGAGACTGCTGAAATAGTATCCGTCAACCCCCTGATCTCCCAATCTTGGAGGACTTCTGTTTAAGCTGGGGGACACCCCTAGACCCCCGGCAGGAAGTATCCTGCACCTCTTTTTAAGCGTTTTCCTAATTAATTTTAAAACTAAGCCTATTTTCCCCAACTGCCGAAAGAGATCCGGTATAGAAAACAGTCCCAGGAGTTTCCCCAAAGATTACCAACCCGGATCATACGCAATACTATATTTATCATTTTCGCCTTTTCAACACCGTAGGCTTGCTCCAGTCTTCTGGTAGCTTCAGGGTCCGGGCTAGCATTAGAATCGGCCCAGTGCTGGGCATAGAGCAATGCTAAGGCCTCCTCTTGAGGGCAGTTATCAACACTACCGGTGAGAAGCCCAGTGATTTCCTTCTGATCGATCCCACTTCGCAGGGCTTCTCTCGTGTGAGCCCAGCAACAATAGCGGCAACCATACACAGAAGTAACCGAGAGCATAAGCCTTTCCCTGAAGGCATTGGATATAAGTTTCCCCCTCATTATCTGTCTGACATCCCTCACGTTCTTTAGCAAGAAGGATATATCCCCAAATAACTTACTGATACTATATGTCCTTTTCGTAAACTTACGGATCGCTATATCCGAGATAGGTTTTTCTACAGCTCTTACCATCTCTAACCTCCTCGGGCTTGAACCGCTTCCATCCTGTCGACGTGCTTATCAAGCACCGATTTCAGGTATTTTCCGGTGAGTGAGTTATTCTCTTGAGCGATTTCCTCCGGAGTTCCCGTGGCGATGATGTACCCCCCGCGATCGCCCGCTCCGGGACCGAGGTCAATGATGTAGTCGGCGTTCTTGATCAGATCAAGGTGGTGCTCAATTAGTATTACTGTATTGCCCCCATCGACTAGACGATGAAGCACTCGAAGTAGTGCAGCGGCATCCGCGAAGGATAGTCCAGTGGTCGGCTCATCGAGTATATATAGCGTTTTCCCTGTGGAGCGCTTGGAAAGCTCTGTGGCGAGCTTAACCCGTTGCGCTTCGCCTCCAGAGAGGGTGGTTGCCGGCTGACCCAGCTTGATATAGCCCAGCCCAACATTCTCAAGTGTCTCCAGCTTGTTTCTCACCTTTGGAAAATGCTCAAAGAAAGAAACAGCCTGTGCAACGCTCATATCCAGGATATCAGCGATATTCTTCCCCTTGAACCGGATCTCCAGCGCTTCGCGATTGTAGCGCTTCCCGTTGCAAACGTCACAGGGTACGGTGACATCGGGTAGAAATTGCATCTCTATCTGGATATGGCCTTCTCCACTGCAAGCTTCACAACGTCCTCCTTTGACATTGAAAGAAAAACGCCCTGGCTTATAGCCAAGCATACGAGCCCCGGGCACGGTAGCGAAGAGCTCCCGAATCGGGGTGAAGGTGCCTGTGTAGGTTGCCGGGTTGGAGCGCGGGGTGCGCCCGATGGGCGACTGATCGATGTTGACTACCTTATCAATATGCTCTAACCCCTCTATGCTGTCACAATCGCCTGGCCGGTCCTTTGCCTTATAAAATATCTGGGCCAGCTTCTTATAAAGGATCTCGTCTATGAGTGTGCTCTTGCCCGAACCTGATACCCCAGTGATACAGACCAGTCTCCCGAGGGGTATGGGGACATCGATATTCTTGAGGTTGTTCTGACGGGCACCCCTGATGAGAAGTCTATTCCCTGAACCAGGGCGGCGCGCTTCAGGGAATGAAATCTCCTTTCGTCCGCTGAGGTAATCACCGGTGCTGGAACCGTGACATTCCATAATATCCGTAATCGTTCCCGTGGCTACAACCTTCCCGCCATTCTCGCCGGCGCCGGGCCCCATGTCGATAACGGAGTCGGCGGAGCGCATCATTGCCTCATCGTGCTCTACTACGATTATAGTG
>JAAXQM010000151.1 GCA_012974295.1 Dehalococcoidales bacterium | reverse complement strand
AGATGTGTATAAGAGACAGACATAGATAAGGTAAGGCAAGTTATCGAGTATGAAGGCATAGATTACACGATAGCCTTGGATGGTGACGGAGCAATAGCTAACTCCTACAATGTTAGACCTATACCGGCTACTTTCTTTTTAGATGAGCATGGGATTATCCAGAATATAAAAATTGGAGCCTTTATGAGCCAGGCTGAACTGATGGCTGCTCTGGAGGACATATATTAGAAGACTAACGAACAAGATGTGCCCCGAATACACCGGGGACTGGGGCTTAGGGGGATTGATTAAGTATATATCAGCAGTCTTATTATCCACGGGTAGTCAATGTGGCATGCTCATATTTGATCAAGATTCAGTGGAACAATATGAAGCGATACTCGATATTCATAATGTCTGTTCTATAGTACCACCACCTACCACAGTATCCTTATCATAGAAAACTATTGCCTGACCGGGCGTTACGGCCATCTGAGGCTGTTTGAACTTTACATGTACTTCTCTACTTGAAATGGATGTTATAACCGCATCCGCCTCCCGATGGCGATATCTTATCTTAGCCTTCAACTCAAGGGGCTGCTTCGGTGATTGCTTAGCTATCCAGTTAATATCGGCAGCTATGAGTTCATCCCCGTAGACATCCTCTTTAGAGCCAACGATAATGGCATTTCTCCCTCGATCAATAGCTATAACGTAAATTGGTTCCTCGGCTGATATACCCAGACTCTTACGCTGCCCAATCGTATAGAAGAGGATTCCTCCATGCTCGCCCAACGTATTCCCCTCCCGGTCTAGTATTGGACCCGGCTTCGCTACCTCTGGCATGTATTCTTTTAAAAACGTGGAGTAATTACCGTCAGGAATGAAGCATATTTCCTGACTCTCCGCTTTATCCGCTACTGACAATCCCAGTTCTCGGGCTATCTGCCTTACCTTCTCTTTGGTAAAGACTCCAAGGGGCATCAAAGCATGCTTCAACTGATTCTGGCTCAGCATATATAGTACATAGGACTGGTCTTTCCCGCGGTCAACCCCCTTCTTAAGAATGTACCTATCATTTACTTCATCGTGTTCTATCCTTGCATAGTGACCGGTAGCTATAAAATCTGCATCCAGCTCTTTAGCTCTGTTGAGTAGGGAATCGAACTTTATATGCTCATTACACCTTATGCAGGGGTTGGGGGTTCTACCCAGGCTGTATTCTCGGCAGAAATTGGTTATCACCTTTTGTGCGAATTCGTTCCGGAAGTTCATTACATAGTGGGGAATGCCGATTCTATGAGCTACGCTCTTTGCCTCGGACACGGCCTCGAAACCACAGCAACCACCGAATTTAAGCGCCTCTTCGGCCAGATCGTTTGACGGCCATATTTGCATGGTCGCACCGATGACCTGGTAACCATCCTGTTTAAGAAGAGCGGCTGTCACGGAGGAATCCACCCCACCACTCATTGCCACTACCACCCTCATCGTGGCTATATACTACCATATTTCCAAAAGCGCCAGAGGAGGTATTCTGGAAGTGGTCGTTCTAATAGTACTGTAGCTGCTATTCGTGAAACTGTCGTGGTATGGTAGTGGGAGTGGTAACCGTGTACTTGCTGAAGCTGTCGATTATTCGTTTGCACACATGATGTGCACTTTTGTCTTAGTTCTTCGCCTGCGTTTTTCTGTAAGCAGGATTGCTTATTAATCCTCGAACTTCTTCTCAAGTCCAGTCGGCGGTATGCCATCCTCGTCCCACCCTCGCTTCTGATAGTACAGTGAAAGGAGCTTCTGGAAATCATCCCTGTCGATCACCTTACCTGCATTTGGCCCGGTGAGAGGGGGATTAGCCCAGACCTTGTGAGGAAGACTATCGTCTTTACGCCTCATGCCAAGGCGGACATTGATCAAGCGTGTCATATCGTAAAGGTCATTCGACAGCTCCAGAAGTTCCTCAAGAGTTGATTCATTTCCCGTTACGTATCTGTAGAAATTCTCATAGTGCCTTTCGCTCAACCCCAGCTCGATCCAGGGCAGACGGCAGACACCGAGCATGTCAAAAAGAGGGCGTAATTTCTGATGATAGATTACGGTCTCAACCCTCTCATCGTCAGACCAGCCCAGCCCCTCCTCCATCTCCTTGGCGATTGTCCACGCCCGAGTATGGTGTGCGCCAATGTCCGACGTTGCATATGCTAATCCCATTGAGATACTTGGGCGGCTATCGTACGCCGACTGCTCCAAGCCCTTAACATGGAGAATAATATTATCCATCTCGGGCCACTTCTCGATAATACGACGAGCTCCATCGGCTAGAACGTCGCCAATCCCCTGCCTGTCTGCCATTTTTTGTATCAATCCCAGGATGGCATCCTCATTCCCCCAGGTGATCTCCATACCATCGAGGTCGGATAGCGATAGGATCCCCTTCTCGTACCCCTCTATCACAGCTCCCACTATATTGCCTGTTGAAATGGTATCCACTCCTAGCTCGTCGCATAGCTGGTTTGCGGACAGAATCGCAGCGAAATTGTCTATTCCCAGGTTTGAGCCCAGCATGGCACATGATTCATACTCCGGCCCTTCGACTACCGTACCAGTATATTTCCCAGCCTTCACAAGACAGATATTGCTGCAGCACATGGGACAGGAGAAACATGCGCTATCACCTATCTTATAGTCAGCGAGCATCGTCGCGCCATTGATCTGATCGTGCTTGGAAAAAACGCTGTCCTTGAAATTATATGTCGGCAGAATCCCCTTCTCGTTAGCGTACTCGAT
>JAAXQM010000130.1 GCA_012974295.1 Dehalococcoidales bacterium | reverse complement strand
CCACAGAGGCAGGTAGTAGAAGGGCAATTGTATTGTGGCATGCGTATTACCTCGAAAGCCCGGGGCCGCTATTTCCTCGGTGGCCAGGCAGCCGCCGACCTCGTGACGCCGCTCAAATATGCCAACGCTCATGCCAGCATACTTGACCAGGTACATCGCAAGGAATAGGGCTTTATTCCCTCCGCCAACTATTACCGCATCAAAGGTCTCATCAGCCATCGTAACCCCCTTTTGTTCAATTATAAGACTGCTGAAATAGTCTCAATCAACCCCCTAGTCCCCCAAGATTGGGGGACTTTTTTAAAGCTGGGGGGCATCCCCAGACCCCCGGCAGGAAGTATCCTGCACCTCTTTTTCGGCGGTCTCAATTATGTGTGGCAATCTGCAATGACCGCCATTATAGTGCCTGCAGTATACAGTGTAGTCGATTATTGAAGCAAGTTCGCTGAGCGATCACGAGCATATTGGACGTATGGTGAAAATATTGGAAGCAGAAGGAGCAACTGATAGATGAACCTACTGGTGTCCAGGCCAAAACAATCGCGATGTAATCCTAGTGGAAAGGATTCTCCGTGCCCGTCGACTCCGTAGCCTATACTAACTCCGTTAATATCGACTTTCGGCAATTTACCTCTTCCCTAAGATGCTGGCAGACTACATCCATTGATATGCCAGAACTTAAGTATTATTAGCCAGGCTTCAGTGATACTTTCTTAACACCATTTGTAGGGGTCTGTCAAGGAACTGGGATAACTGATTATGATTTACATTGGGTTATGGTTATGCTATAATGCTATATCTGAGATGGATAAAAATACAAAGCAAACTACTATTGAGGCTTATCGACTTCACGAGGAGGACACTGGTTCCCCTGAGGTTCAGGTTGCCCTACTTACGGGGCGGATAAATCGCCTGACCGATCACATGAGAGCTAATAGCCACGATTTTCACAACCTGCGTGGTCTTCTCATGCTGGTGGGACAACGGCAGCGACATTTAAAATACTTGACCAGAATCGACCCTGAGCGTTACCGTTCGGTGATTGCAAGGCTCGGTATCCGAAAGTAAGGAGGTTAACCTTAGAATGCCACAGACTGTTGAATGCCTGGTGGGCGGGCAGCCCCTTGTTATTGAGACCGGTAAGCTTGCCGGTCAGGCAGACGGCGCAGTAACAGTAAAGTACGGCGACACTATAATATTGGTTACTGCCTGTGTCTCCAGCGAGAAGCGTGAGGGGATTGATTTTATCCCTCTTACCGTTGAATACGAGGAAAAGCACTATGCCGTCGGCAAGATCCCCGGGAGCTTCATCAGAAGGGAAAGCCGCCCCAGCCAGGATGCTATCCTCGCCGATCGGCTCATTGACCGCTCAATCCGCCCCCTACTTACCAAGGGCTTCCGCAACGAAATGCAGGTCGTGATCACCGTCCTCTCTTCAGATCAAGAGAACGATGCTGACATACTGGCTATAATTGGCGCCTCGGCAGCGCTATCACTTTCCCCTATCCCATTTGCGGGACCGGTTGGAGCGACACGTGTTGGTTACATAGACGGAGAGCTCGTGCTTAATCCCACGTTTACGCAGCTGGCCGATAGCTCACTGGACATCGTCATAGCCGGTTCCAGTGACGCTCTAGTCATGGTAGAAGCTGGAGCAAAGGGCATATCTGAGGGTGTTATACTGGATGCAATTAAATTTGCGCAACAGGCGAATCAGGATATCATCAGGATACAACAGCAGCTTCGCGATGCCTGTGGCAAGCCCAAAATGGATTTCAACCCACCTGAGACCAATCCCGAGGTTGAGGAAGCAGTATCCGCCATCATCGAAGACAGGCTTAATGATGTAATTTACAAAGTAAAGGCAGAGCGTATGGAAGCCCTCGATGCCATTGGCGAGGAGCTTACTCAGAAGCTGGGAGAGAGGTTCTCCCCCAAGGAGATCACTTCCACCCTAGAATCCCTGTTAAAGAAACAGGTGAGGTCGCAAATCCTGCAGAAGGGAACTCGTCTCAGCGGCCGTGCGCCCACTGAGGTTCGCCCCATCACATGTGAGGTTGGCCTTCTACCCCGCACCCATGGCACAGGTCTATTCAAGCGCGGGGGTACACAGGTATTGAGCATTGCTACGTTAGGCTCCATGAGGAAGGAGCAGCTCATCGATACAATCAGTCCGGAGGAGAGCAAACGCTTCCTGCATCACTATAATTTCCCCCCCTTCTGCACCGGTGAGGTGAAACGTATGGGAGGACCGGGGCGACGGGAGATCGGACACGGTGCTCTGGTGGAAAGGGCACTTACTCCTGTACTTCCCAAGGAGGAGGACTTTCCCTATACTCTCCGCCTGGTATCCGAGGTCCTATCCTCCAACGGCTCAAGCTCCATGGCAAGCGTTTGCGCCAGCATCCTCTCCCTGATGGACGCCGGCATTCCCGTAAGTGCTACTGTCGCCGGGGTGGCTATGGGGGTTATCGTTGAAGATGGTAAATATGTCGTACTTACCGATATAGAGGGTCTGGAAGATGCCTACGGTGATATGGATTTCAAAGTGGCAGGAACGGTGGAAGGGATCACTGCCCTACAAATGGACATCAAGCTTAAAGGAATCTCCTTCGAGGTTATCGAGGAGGCGATTAAGCAGGCAAATGATGCCCGCTGCTTCATTATCGAAAAGATGAACCAGACCATAAGCTCCAGCAGACCGGAGCTCAGTCAATATGCCCCCAGGATGCAGAAAATAACCATAGACCCTGCAAAGATCGGTACGATCATCGGCCCGGGAGGCAAGATGATCAGGTCGATCACCGAGGAGACCAAGGCGTCTATAGACGTTGACAACGATGGTACCGTAATCATCGGCTCAATCAATCAAGAGGGAGCAGAAAAGGCGATCAAGATGATCCAGGATTTGATCCGGGATGTGGAGGTTGGCGGCGTATATACTGGCAAGGTGACCCGGGTGATCAACATTGGCGCCTTTGTCGAGATCCTCCCCGGTAAAGAGGGGATGGTTCATATCAGTGAGCTTGCCGACTACCGGGTGGCTAGTGTTGAGGATATTGTAAAAATAGGTGATGAGATTATGGTTATGGTCACCGAGGTCGACCGCATGGGGCGGGTGAACCTATCCCGTCGCGCTGTGTTGCAGGGGCTCTCAGCAGATAGTGTGGCATCAGGCTCTCCCAGACAATCCAATGGTCCCGGCGCTCCGAGTCGTGATTTTCAGCGCAGACCCCAGGGAGGGCCGCCGAGGCGTTTTCCGGATAGGGGTGGGAGGCCTCCCCAAAGGTAGCGGCGTATAGATTTACCGCCGCGATGTTTGGTGCAACGATGATAAATGTAATCGTTCATGGTGCGGCGGGGAAGATGGGCTGTGAGGTCTTGCGTGCCTTGTGCTCCGACGCAGAGCTTGAGGCGGCAGGTGCAGTTGATCTGAAGGCAGATAGTGAGCGTCTACCCCTTCCCGATGGCTGTGGCGAAATCCCTTTCTCTGCAGACCTGGAGACTATCCTTTCCCAAACCAATCCCGATGTAATGGTAGATTTTACTATTCGAGAGGCGGCCATGCCAGCGATACGCACAGCCGCCAGGCATGGTATCAACCTGGTTATCGGGAGTACCGGCCTCTCATCAGAGGATATCGGCGAGATCGATAAGTTATGTCGCCAGAGCGATATTGGCGCGGTTGTTGCCCCGAACTTCTCTCTGGGGGCTATATTGATGATCCACATGGCTAAACTAGCAGCCAGCTATTTCGATTATGCCGAAATTATCGAGAAGCACCATGAAGCCAAGGCCGATGCCCCATCAGGCACAGCGCTGGCCACCGCACAGGCAATGGTGGCAGCACGAGGAAGGCCTTTCAGTTATCCTGCCCTGAAGAAGGAGAGCCTCGCCGGCACGCGTGGCGGGCAGGTCGAGGGGATCAGCGTGCATAGCGTGCGCCTTCCCGGGTTTTTAGCCCATCAGGAGGTGATCCTGGGGGCTCTGGGGCAGACGCTGACGATAAAACACGACTCTATCAGCCGTGAGACCTTTATGCCTGGGGTTGTTATGGCAGTTAAATATGTGGTAAAAAATAAGGGTCTTGTTTATGGCTTGGAGACACTTTTAGGATTGTAGAGGACATGGCGAGGAAAGAATTCAAAGTTGCTATCGTAGGCGCTACGGGACTGGTTGGGCAGGAGTTTATCAAGGTTCTGGGACAACGCAATTTCCCTATGAGCTCACTTCATCTTTTCGCTTCGGACCGGTCTGCAGGCCGAAAGATAACCGTCAATAACGAGGAGATGGAAGTCCAGGAGACCACACCACAGTCTTTTGAAGGTATAGATATTGCACTGTTCTCAGCAGGCTCTGAAATCAGTCATCACTTTTCGCCGATTGCAGCGCGAGCCGGGGCAGTGGTCATCGATAACAGCGCGGCCTTCAGGATGGAGCCCCAGGTTCCCCTGGTAGTTCCCGAGGTTAATGCCGAAGATATTAAGGAACACAAGGGGATAATCGCCAACCCAAACTGCTCTACCATTCAGCTGGTGGTGGTCCTATACCCCCTGCATAAGGCCAATCCGATCAAGCGGTTCATTGTTGATAGCTATCAGTCAGTGTCGGGTACCGGTTCCGCCGCCCTCGAGGAACTGAGCGAGCAAGCCAGGCAGGTGCTGGAGGGACGTACCGTGGTACCACATGTCTACCCCCACCAGATCGCCTTTAACATACTGCCTGAAATCGACCTCTTTCTGGACAATGGTTATACCAAGGAAGAGTGGAAAGTAGTAGAGGAAAGTAAAAAGATCATGCATGTCAAGGATATAGCCATTTCGGCCACCTGTGCACGAGTGCCCGTATTCATCGGTCACAGTGAGGCGGTCCATATCCAGTTTAGCGACCCGATGTCACCTGATACAGCGCGGCGCATCCTCGCCGAGGCACCAGGGGTAAAGGTGCTCGATGACCCCAACGTTAGCCTATATCCCCAGGCCTGGTCCGCAGCAGGATCAGACGAGGTCTTCGTAGGGCGCATACGAAAGGATATCTCACACGATTGCGGCCTTGCCATGTGGATAGTCGCCGATAACCTTAGAAAAGGAGCGGCCCTTAATGCTGTTCAGATAGCGGAGACCATGGTCGAGAGGAGCTGGATATGATGACCAAGCTTGGCAGATTACTTACCGCTATGGTAACCCCCTTCGATGAAGAAGGCGGGGTTGACTATGAGCAGGCGAAGCGACTGTCGCTGGCGCTGCTGGATTCAGGTAGCGATGGCCTGGTGGTTTCCGGAACAACGGGGGAACGCCCCACGCTCACCGATGAAGAGCAGCTCAAACTGTTTGCGGCAGTGAAGGAAGCGGTAGGGAATCGAGGGACAGTAATGGCCGGCACAGGAAGCAACTGCACCCGTGAAGGTGTGGTCATGACCAGAGAGGCGGAACGCGTGGGCGTCGATGCCATATTGCTGGTAGTCCCTTACTATAACAAGCCGACTCAGGAGGGGCTCTTTGCACATTTCAAGGCCATCGCCGAGAGCACTACCCTGCCTTGCATTCTCTACAATGTGCCCAGCCGCACCGTCACCAACCTGGCACCGGAAACCGTGATCAGGCTAAGCAAGATCGATAATATCGCGGGCGTCAAGGAGGCCAGTGGCAACCTGGACCAGATCGCTAAAATCATCGAAGGTACAGGCAAAGATTTCCTCGTTTACAGCGGGAACGATGGCGATACCTTTCCAATCATGGCTATGGGTGGCTATGGAGTAATCAGCGTGGTATCACATCTTGCAGGCAAACAGATGCGTGATATGATCGAGAAGTTAATTAACGGTAAGATGACCGAGGCAGCTGAGATTCATCATCGCCTGCTTCCCTTGATAAATGCACTCTTCGTCACCTCTAACCCTATCCCCATCAAACACGCCTTAAACCATTTAGGCTTTAAGGTTGGCAAGCCTCGCCTGCCGCTTACCGAACCTGATGAGAAGTCAGCAGCGATAATCGAGTCGATGCTTAAAAAGTACAGCATCGATTTGAAAATGTAAGGTATAATCTCAGGATAGCGATGCTGTTGCGGATGCGCCAGTTAATTACCAGAAGTCTATATTCCCGACACACTCCCTTTCATTGAGAATTGCCGTAATCTCTTTCCTCGCTATCTTGTCAGCGATAGTCTCTACCTCCGATACAGGAAGACCTGCTTCGTTCTCCTTGAACTTCCAGTTCATTATGTATCCGGGCACAATAGCGTAGGCGCAACCACCGGTGCCACAGCAACTGGATTCGATAACCGAGATTCCGGTCACACACAGTACCTCTTTGCCATTATGTCCCAACCTGTGCTCCTCTAGCGGAGTATAGTAACCTGCCAGGGCATTAACTTCCTTATCCAATTCGGTGTGAACATATTCAAGTTTCATTACACTCCCCCGAAAGCAGCATGATGATTGAAAGGAAGCGCACGTAGCGCCAATTCAGTGGTAAATATTCCTACAGGAGTTCCTGTACTATTATGGTCTGCTCCCGTCGCTCTCCTACTGAGATGACGCTTACGGGGCAATTAAGCAGTTCCTCCAGCCTTTTCACATAGGTACGAGCCTCTATTGGCAAATCCTCAAAGCGGCGGATGTCGCCTATATCGGTCTGCCACCCAGGAAGCTCTTCATAGATCGGCTCGCACTTTGCCAGTTCCACTACACTGGAGGGGGGACTACTAAGTTTCTTTCCCCCAATCTGATAGGCTGTGCATATTTTTATAGCGGGCAGGATACTAAGTATATCAAGGCGGGTAAGTATAAAGGAAGAGAATCCATTAACACGTGCGCTGAAGCTACCGACAACCGCGTCGAACCAGCCGCAGCGGCGGGGGCGCCCGGTAGTGGCCCCACGTTCATGAGCGTGCTCACGAATGAGTTCTCCAATCTCATCCAGGAGCTCCGTGGGCATTGGACCACCCCCCACCCTGGTGGTATAGGCCTTAAACACCCCGGCAATCCCATCGATCTTCAGCGGGCTAAGGCCCAACCCCGAGCATGCCCCCCCTGCCATGGTGGTGGTAGAGGTAACATACGGGTAGGTACCAAAGTCAATATCAAGCATGGTTCCCTGTGCCCCCTCGAGCAAGACTTTCTCTTCATTCTTTAAAGCCTTCTCGACCATTAAATCGGTTTCCCTGATGAAGGGGGCAAGAAGCTCACCATAACGGCAATATTTATCATAAATCTCTTCCAGCACGAGCGGTTTAGCGTTATAAACCCTGGTTATGATGCGGTTCTTCTGATCCAGTACCAGGCGAAGCCTCTCAAGAAAGGTGCCCTTGTCCAAGAGGTCACCGGTGCGTATCCCTATACGACCAACCTTGTCCATATAGGCGGGTCCGATCCCTCTCCTCGTCGTCCCTATCGCGCTACTGCCGCGCGATTCCTCCTCCAGACCATCAAGTATGAAGTGATAGGGCATAATCAGGTGAGCGCGGTCACTAATAAAAAGCTTATCAACCTCTACATTGCGTTTCCTTAGCTCTTCGACCTCCTCTAAGAGTGCGGCGGGGTCGATAACCACACCATTACCGATAACGCATGTAACCCCCTTATGGAAAACACCCGCGGGGATAAGATGCATCTTGAACTCGCCATAGGAATTAATTACTGTATGCCCGGCATTGTTCCCCCCGGAGAAACGCATCACTATGTGAGCCTTCTCCGCAAGGAGATCCACGATCTTCCCCTTCCCCTCATCTCCCCACTGCGCCCCAACTACCGCGATTACCGGCATTCGATCCTCCTTTTTTCCCCTAATCCCCTGGCAAGCATTCTATATCTGTCCCTTTCAGATCTCCCCAATATGCCTTTCAACCACCGCAGTATACCAAATGTAGATCCTTTTGGTAAGAGAGTGCTCCGGGGCAAATTTATATTGACAACGATATTGAAAAGTGATAACTTTACTTCGTAATCACTGCATTCCATTACATGCATTATATAATTGCATAGCTCAATAATTTTAATAAACGCCCGAGTGGCGCAATGGTAGCGCAACCGACCTGTAATCGGTAGGCTAGCGGTTCGAATCCGCTCTCGGGCTATGTAAGGTAGAATGCGTATGAAATGGCGGGGTGGGTGAGTGGCTAAAACCAGCAGACTGTAAATCTGCCGCCGACAGGCTTCGTTGGTTCGAATCCAACCCCCGCCACCAGATAAGTCACTTTCCTGGATAAGCATAACAATAAATAGAACACTGCTCCTTTTATACTTTACTTTCCGCGTGCGTAACCCCTTACCCCAGTATCGCCCCAAATGCGTCAAATTTCAACGGATTCAGCGATGTTTCCCATTGTCCATCTTTCTCTCTTAGTAAGCTCGGTCACTTGCTTATTAGCGCCAAGTTATCACGGGCTCGTCCCTTAGAGGGATACGGGAGAACCTGTGCTTGGGATATCCAACCATCATAGCGCCCAGGCTCTTGTGTCCCTCAGGTAGCTGGAGAGCCTCCATCATCGGAGCATAAAATGCAGCACACAACTGGAAAAACCCTGCCCAGCACGCTCCCAGGCCAAGGGAATACGCTGCCAGCTCCAGATAGGTCAGGGCGACAGGGGCAGCCCCTGGAGCCATAACATTGTCCGCAGGCGCATGGACCACAATGGCATGAGGTGCGCTGCGCATTATTCTGTCATTTCCTTGCTCCCAGTCAGCAACTATAAGGTCTAGATGCAGGGAATCGGCCAGCTGCGGCATTTCCTTGATTGCGATACGCATCCAGTCCGCTACCATCCCGGCAAGGCGCTTGACCTCCTTTGAATCCTCAATCACAAGCCACTGCAGCGGCTGCGCATTGTGCCCGGAGGCCGCGTAACGGGCTGTATCGATTAGCTTCGTCAATATTTCTCTCGACACCGGTTCTTGCCTGTAGACCCGGATCGAGCGCCGCGACTTCAATAAAAGCTCAACCTGCTCCGGGGAAGGCAGCAACTTCTTCTCCAAAGGGTCGCAATTCTGCGGACTCATCGTATCCAGGCCAACAGCCGCAAGAGGGCACACCGCAACGCAATGACCGCAGTTGATACATCTCTCCTCACCACCATCGATCCAAAAGGGCAATCCTTCAGGATCCGGGACTTCAATAATTACAGCCGGACATTCAAGGGCACAGATGCCACAGGAGTTACATTTATCACGATCAACTATTAATCTACTCATACTCTCTCCTTTTTTTTAGGCAATTGCGTTTAGCTTGCCCTGATCCACTATCCTATCAACAGATACTAGCGATTGTCCAGCCTGTCACGCTGTGCAACCCACCGTTCAACAATTTAATCGCAGTAACCCTGTTTGTCAAATGCATTCTGCTGCAGGTTCTATTCGGTTGACGATGATGAATATCATTGGACACGAAATTTACTAGTACACCACAAAGATAGAAACCCCTATAACAATAAAATGACACCCTCAATAGACCAGCGGTGACGTATAATTTTGTGTACCGGAACAGCGTACAAGAACTTGACATTAGAGACTTAATGTGGTTGGATGATTGTAGAGGTTTCCGAATACTCAGCCGAGTCGAGCCTCGGGAGGTGCAATATGAAGCTTCACGTGGTTTACCGAGTATGGCAAGTGGATAAATGACGCCCTGCCAGGAGGCAGGGCAAGTGAGGCTCGAACCCGACTCGAATAATTGAACGAGAGGGCAATCTCATTGAATGAGAGCCCCTGTACGGTCGTGAAGACCGCGAGTGAGTTGAGGACGAGTAAAGAGTAATCCAAGATTACTGGCGGAGGACACTTAAAAAGTGTCCTCCGTTTTTTATAGAAAACACCTGAGCCGCGCGTGAATATATGCAAACCCGCATCTGATTAACCCATATCATCAATGCGATAAAAATCGCATACAAACATCTCTATAAGGCTTAACATAATACTATAGAATGAAGGAGCAAAGCTATAGCAAATGGTATTAAACCGATTGAGGTACAATGTACACTAGTCTTCTTCTAAGCTACCAGGAATATGGCTTGTGAATTCAGCCGCGAATATTATTCCGCATAGCTGTGTAATATATGAAAACAGAAGGTACGGAGTGATGAAGAGCATCAATAATCAAAGGAATGGCTTCAGATATGGTGCATAC
>JAAXQM010000150.1 GCA_012974295.1 Dehalococcoidales bacterium | reverse complement strand
ACCTTACACCGTCACAATACTTTTCTATCGTAGAGAAATGGCAAGAAGGTAAAGTAGTTGATATGAATAAATAGGATAATCGTTCCGAATACAAAAATAATTTCAACCCCAAAACTGACTAACCTTTATTCCCAAAAGAATCTATGGAAGGAAAGGGATGTGAACTGACACTGGTTCATCTTGAGAGAGAAAATGACACAATATGATATAAATACTGGGCTTCAACTTCGATCCATCATCAAAAACAACGGCATTCTCTAACTTTCGCTTGCCACTGTCGAAATCCCTGAACCAAAACCTGAGGAGGTTATTGTCCGCATTGAGGCTTCTCCTATTAATCCTTCTGACCTAGTTCTCCTATTTGGTCCTGCCGACATGAAGACTGCAAAGCATTCTGGAACAGAGACTAACCCTGTAGTGACCGCAAGTGTACCCCCCAATCTAATGAAAACTGTAAGCACCCATATAGATCAATCGATTCCTGTCGGCAATGAGGGTGCGGGTGTTGTCATTAAGACTGGTTCATCGGACTGTTCATGGGCAGATTCAATCAATTGCAGCCGGCTAACCTCGCGGCACCCTCAACAGGCCACAAAGATCGTGAAGCCAATACTGTACTCGCCAGCGTTTGTCAGCCGGGTGGGACGCGGACTCTTCCCGTTGTTGGAGTCGCTGTAGAAACGAAAATCTCCCAGTGCTGGCGTCCATGCCGCGGCATCCAGCTGAAGCCGAGGTGCTGGCCCTAACGGTGCCAGGGGAACCAGCATCAGCCCTCTGCCCTGACCGGGTAATTCTATAGATGCCCCCGAGTCCAACACCAATCGGTACGCCGAGCCGCGCCGATTCGATGTGCTTGCTTCTATCAAGGGATCTGGCCACCGGGTAACTCCCTCACACTGTGTTCCCATGGGGTCGTGAAATTCGAGCCCGACATTCACAAATGATTGTTCGCCGAACACCCCGACGCGGTGGACATAGGGCTCTGTCCGATCGCCATAGGGAAAGAAAATGGCGCTTCCTCCTGGCGCGACCTGCGACACTGCCGCCTCACCAGCAACCTGCCCCGCAACCTGCGCGTCGCCGGCAATGAGAGCAAGTAAATCGGTGCGGTGCCTGTGATACAGGGTCCAGGTACCGGGCCTGATGGAATTCGTATAAATGAGGAAAGGTGGCGCGTCGTAACGCACAATGTGCAGTGGTTCGTCGGTGACGGGCACTGCATTGGCGCGACTGTCGTCTGCATCTTTTGAATCATTGGCATTGGCCGCAAGGCTGGTGAGCGCAAAGAGTAAATGGATGAGATAGCGAATTGCTCTCTTCATGCGGTTGTCCCTCCTGAATATTCGATCGCCATGATTTTATTGACTATTTTTGGCTGCAGATGAAGGAGGGCAAGCATCTCAGTTCATCGCATCCATAGCAAGACCCCAATCACCGGCAGACCACACCAGAAACCACCCCACAACCCGACGCAATCGACGAACCTGTCGCCAATGCATACCACGCAAGGCCTTGCCAACACTGGACCCGCGTCGAGTACGTCAGGTCCATCGGGTGTAACTGGGGTTTCTACCCCGGGGTACTCCCCATACTTTTATCCGCATCTGGCAACATATCTGCCCGTAAGTTCTGTGGGGGCTCTATAAAGGCATCTCCACCAGAACCAAGCGAGTGGCTGCCAAAAGTATTGCTGCTATCCCGGCTGAATCCATTCCGTTTATCGGGGTGGCTGTGCTGATTGCTGATACTGGGTATGAGCTGTATGCGGCTTGTGAGACTTTGGGGGATCTGGATCAGGCCAGGACGGCTATGTAGACAATTCATCCTCCACGGACTAACGTAATGTCCCTGGCTAGAATTTATCTGAGGTCACCGCCAGGGATTGCTGATAATTTCGGGAGAGAATCGGTGGCGCTTGGATGTATTCATGCTGGGATTGTCCCCAGACGAAGTTAATTTGGCAGTACCCACCCGCTTACAGCAAAATCCTTGTCCCTACCCATAGAACGTGGCTGCGATCTGCTCACTGTAGTAGGTATTTTTCTCTGGAGTGAGGCCATAGAACGGCGTGGTCAGGGTAAATGAGTCTGCGATTTCGCTGAATTCCGCGAAGCGTTTGCGGACTTCATCAGGCGGCCCTGCCAGAGCGATAGCATCAACCATTTCGTCTGGGCAGGCCGCTAGTAAGTCTTCGATATTGCCGGATTTTGACGCTTCCTGAAGGGCGATGTTTTCCTTTCCGAAACCTATATATTCATAATAGCGGTGGTACTGCGCCATGGAGCCGTACCATGCGATCGTATGGCGAGCGTCGTTTAATGCTTCCTTTTTATCAGGATTTGGCGCGCAGAATAGCCAAGGCTGTAGGTCAAAATCCTCCCTGCGCTTGCCGGCCTTATCCAGGCCTATCTTGAGGTTTTTCTCTACTTGCTCTGTAATCCACTTAGCTGACCAGATCGGATGCCCGGGCAAGCCGTCCGCCAACTCTCCCGCGGCTTGGATAGACTTCTCGAAAACTGCAGGCAGATACAACGGTATGTCCGTTCTCAGCGGTGGACTCAGTGTTTTAAAATCAGAGAGATCCAGCGTGTAATACTCGGTGTCTATCTTGCCCAGGTCTCCGGTATAACCTTTCTCGATGAGCATACGGATAATGCTTACTGCTTCTCGAAGGTGCTGCAGAGGCTTACCATACTGCACACCATGCCAGTCGTCGTTCCAATGCTTGAGGCTTGGTCCGATACCCAGGACCACACGGCCTCCGCTGATAAGATCCAGGTCCAGTGCAGAACAGGCGGTTTCCAAGGGGCTACGTGTGAA
>JAAXQM010000208.1 GCA_012974295.1 Dehalococcoidales bacterium | reverse complement strand
CGTGGGCTCGGAGATGTGTATAAGAGACAGGATATGTCCACCACGCTTTACTACCATCGCCATTGCCCTCAGCGGCTCGGCTATAGGCTGGGAGTGATGAAGGGAGCCCTTGGAGAAGACTACATCGAAGGCCTCAGCACGGAAGGGAAGCTGGCGGGCATCTCCGCAGACGCAGTTCTGTGCCCCGGCTGCCATGAGATCCTCCAGCGGATCGCTCACCACATCCAGATTAACCATAAAGGCTCCCGCTTGCTCCAGCGGCAGCGATACCAGATGGTCATTGCCGCTCCCTACATAAAGCAGGCGCTTGCCATGAACCCCACCGACCCTTTCCTGGATAAAGCGGCACAGCCTTTGCGCCCCCGTTTCCGCATAGTGAATGAATATATCGGCTGCTCTCGGGTCGCTGTATATTACCTCTTTACCCCAATTATAGAGGTGGTGTTCCCACATGAAGCGGTCGGTCTCCATGCTGTCCTGGTTGCTCAAATCCTTCCCCTGGCGCATCGCTGTCATAAGCCTCTCTGTATAGGCATTTTTTTGGTTGAGTGTTGTAGCGAGATGAGCCGGCAACACGTGCGGGATGCCATTAATGACGGGATAGCGGGCGGCACAGGAGGGGCATTCCAGCATATCCGTGGGGATTAGCGCCAAATCTGCCGATCCACATTCCGGGCAGGCCAGAAGTTCGAGAAGGGTATGGTTCATTATATTAACGCGTGGCGAAGTACTGCAACGCCCGCCTTATCTTCTCTTCTATGGTAAGCTCCTCAGAATCGGGCAGTGAGGCGAGGGCGGAGGCGGCTTCAGTAGGGGTATAGCCCAGGCTGGTCAGTGCCGCAATCACTTCACCATCTCCTTCTGCCGGTGCGCTAAACATAATGCCGTCCATCTTGCCCTTCAGCTCCAGGGCGAGGCGGCCTGCCATTTTCGGGCCTACACCGGGCACTTGGGACAGGAGATCGACGTTTCCGCTGGCGATGGCCAGTGCGAGCTGGCCGGGGTCCAGTACCGATAGTATCGCCAGGGCCACTTTGGGGCCCACCCCGCTTACGCCAATCAGTATACGGAAGAGCTCAAGCTCTTCAGGAGTGGTAAAACCATAGAGCGCAACATTGTCCTCTCTGAGGTGGAGGTGGGTATGGAGATGAACGGTCTCACCGATGACACCAAGTGTGCTCAGTGTGGACGAGGGCATATAAACCTGAAGGCTCACCCCGCCCACCTTGACTATCGCCCCATTGGTGCTTCGTGACTGGAGTTTTCCCTCAAGACCTGCGATCATAGTCCTTGCTCTGCCAGTATTTTCAAGAGGTGTCTCTCCTGGATATGGCATATCGCCACCGCCAGTGCATCGGCAGCGTCTGAGGGCTCCGGTGGAGAGGGAAGCTCCAGCAGTATGCATACCATCTCCTGCACCTGCCCCTTCCCGCTGCGCCCGTAGCTGGTCACCGCCTGCTTCACCTGAGTGGGGGTGTAGTGATGGGCCGGAATCCCCATTTCAGTCACAGCGACCGTAGCTACTCCTATCGCTTGCCCAACTGCCAGAGCCGAACGCGCATTCTTCGCTACAAAGGGCTTTTCGATTGCGGCCTCTTCAGGCTGATAGCGGGCGATGATGTCATGGAGCCCGATGAATATATTGTGAAGACGCTCCGCTAAGGGTGTATTCGGAGGAGACGTTAGGGCTCCGCAAGCCACATGAGTAATAATCCCCTTTTCCTCATCGACCACGCCGTAGCCCAGGGTTATAGTGCCGGGATCGATGCCTAGGATCCGCATTTTCGTCCCATTCGCTCCTTTGCGGGAAGCCGACTTTTCTCAAAGCGATTGTTTAAAAAGAACGTTCGTTGAGGGTATACCTACCCTTGACTGCGATAGTTTTCCAGCGCCTCATCGGGGAAGTCGGCGTTGGTAAAAACGCGCTGCACATCATCGAGCTCCTCAAGTCTATCCAGCAGTCTCAGTGCCTGAAGCGCTGCCTTTTCATCGAGCATCACCACGTTGTTGGGCACCATCAATATCTCGGCGGAGACGATAGTGACTTTTCGATCTTCCAGGGCATTTCTTAGCCCCTCCAGGACCTCAGGCTTGGTTTGGATCTCCAACGAATCATCCATCACCTTGATATCTTCCGCGCCGGCGTCGATGGCAAATAGGGAAAGTTCCTCGTCATCAATATCCCCTGCCGTTACTGTAATCACCCCTTTGGGCTCGAAGATCCAGGCTACAGAACCGCTTTCTCCCAGGTTGCCTCCGCCTCGTGATAGCACGTTACGCACTTCTGATATGGTGCGGTTGCGATTGTCGCTGAGCGTTTCAAGCAGTATAGCGACTCCACCGGGGCCATAGCCTTCATAGCTGGCCTCAATAAGATTTGCCCCTTCGGCTGTTCCCGCAGCTCGCTTGATAGCCCGCTCAATATTATCTATTGGCATGTTATGGTCGCGGGCTTTCTGGATAATAAGGCGAAGGCGGAAATTCATCTCCGGGTTTTCGCCTCCCTGGCGTACCGCAGCATCAATCTCGCGGCCTAGCTTGGTGAAAAGCTGACTTCGCTTTGAGTCTGCTACCCCCTTCTGGCGTTTGATCGTAGACCATTTAGAATGACCTGACATTTGCTCACTCCCCACCGGTTACTGTCACCAAATTCTATCACCTTGGTTGCTTGAGGTCAAAAGTTTATAATGGTAAGACCGATGATAAAGTGGAGCCCCGATTATATCGATGCTGGGGGTCTGGGGGGTCCAGGAGTTAGAGTCACCCAAGCTCGAGGGGCTTAAGGGATTGATAGAGACTAATTCAGCCGTCTCATATAATACATGTCCGGTG
>JAAXQM010000114.1 GCA_012974295.1 Dehalococcoidales bacterium | reverse complement strand
GCTTTATATTTATGGAATAACTGGAGTTTAGCGTCACCCAAGCGCCACTTACTGTATGTTCGGCTATGACGCGGCCTGTGATCCTCGCTTCATTTATCGATAACGGTAAGTCCCTGGTGCAGGTAGCATGAGCCTGGACCGTGGTATAGAAAACCTCGCCATCATGGATTTCCGTCTTACTGAAGCTGAACGGTTCATAGCTTATCTGGAAATAATCCTCTGCACTTTGGGCTTCTGCCGGGGGAGAGCCGATGAGGCAAAGGGGTACTACCGTAACAAGGGCAATTACAAGATACCATATAATCCCAAGCTTAAAGAAATTGTGTTTCATTCAAAATGCTTTGTACTGTACTTAACGGGTGACTATTTCATGGAGACCAATAATCGTCTAAGTTCGAAAAGGGCTTGGTATGTAGCGCGGCGCTTCACGTGATGACGCCATGGGGGGTATTGACCAAGAATAGGCCGTATCTCCCTCCCATTGTCGATAGCTATGTGTACTATGCCGATAGGCTTTCCCTCATCCTCGGCAGGGCCGGCTACGCCGGTGATGCTAATCCCAATATCTGCTCCCAGATGTTGCCGTGCCACCCCGGCCATGTCCGCTGCGACCTCGGAGCTGATGGCGCCGTGCCGCTCTATAAGCGATGAGCTTACCCCATAGGAGATTTTGGCCTCATTGGTATAGGCGACCAGCCCCCCTTTGAAGTATTTGGAGCTTCCAGGAACGTCGGTTATGGTGCTGGCGAGAAGCCCCCCGGTACACGATTCCATAGTAGCGATGGCTAGTCCTTTTTCAAGAAGGAGCGCGCCTATCAGGCCCTCCAGGGTTTCCTCATCGCTGCCCCAGATGATATCGCCGAGAAGGGAGCGGATTTCGCTTTCCCTTTGGGCGATCATTTTATCAGCCTCCTCACCTGTCCTCGCTTTGGCGGTAAGGCGCAGGTGGATGCCGTCTGTCTTGGCATAGACGGCAAGAGTTGGATTGTTCGATGAGAGAAGGGGTTTTACCACCTCGGCGGCGCCCGATTCGGTCATGCCCAGGGTCTTTATAGTCCGTGATATTATAATTTCGCCCTGCAGTATCTCTCTCAGTGGCCCCACTACGCCCGTCTCCCACATGTGGCGCATCTCCGATGGCGGACCGGGCATGACGATTAAGATTCTTCGTTCTCCCTGCTTCCCTCGTCCTTTTTCCACCCACCAGCCGGGTGCGGTACCCGACAGGTTGGGGATCGCCCGTGCCGAGGGGATGAGTGCGGCTTGCTTTATATTGCTCTTGGGCATAGGGAAGCCGAGACGAGAGAAAAGCTCCCTCAGCCTCCGCTCCAGCTCGGCGTCCACGCTTAACTTTTCGTCAAGCATCGCTGCGATGGTCTCACGGGTAATGTCGTCCTCGGTGGGACCCAGTCCCCCGGTAGTGAGCACTATGTCGGAGCGGCCCCAGGCCTGCTCCAGGCACTCCCTCAACCTCTCGAGGTTATCGCCTACCTGGGTGACCCACAGGAGATCGATCCCCAACAGTGGCAATTGTGAGGCGAGGTAGGAGGCATTAGTGTCGGTAATCTCTCCCAGGAGGAGCTCGGTGCCTATGGAGACTATTTCGGCCTTCATCTATTACTCAACTATCTCCTCTTTGAGCCCCTTTATTCTACTCGAAGCTAGCATTTCTCCGGCTTAGCGCCGAGGAAGTCTGTCACCAGTTGCAGGGCGCAGAGCTCGCCGCACATGCTGCAGGCTTTCCCTGACGAGGCGCGCTGCCCGTGCACATGGCGTGCTTTTTGGGGGTCCAGGCATAGCCTTACCTGCTCCTCCCAGTCCAAGTTCTTGCGCGCCTCGGACATCGTCCGATCCCATTCCCATGCGCCCTTTACCCCCCTGGCGATATCGGCGGCATGGCCTGCGATTCGCGAGGCGATAACGCCCTCTTTCACATCATCCAGGTCGGGAAGACCGAGATGCTCTGAGGGAGTAACATAGCACAGGAAATCGGCGCCTGCTAGAGCGGCGATGGCACCACCGATTGCACCGGAGATATGATCGTATCCGGCGGCGATATCTGTGACCAGCGGTCCCAGTACATAGAATGGAGCCCCTTTGCAAAGGCTCTTTTGCAGTTGAACATTGGCGGCAATCTGATCCAGCGGTACATGCCCTGGCCCCTCCACCATCACCTGTACCCCGGCGTCCCAGGCGCGCTCTACCAGCTCCCCGAGAATGAGGAGCTCCTCCACCTGCGCCCTATCGGTAGCATCGGCCAGGCTGCCCGGTCGAAGTCCATCACCCAAACTCAGCGTTACATCGAATTTTCGAGCGATCTCCAGCAAGCGATCATACTGCTCGTATAGCGGGTTCTCCTGATCGTTATGGAGTATCCAGCCAAGCAGGAGGGCTCCCCCCCGCGAGACGATATCGGTTACCCTTCCCTGTCGTTTGAGTCGCTCGATCGATACACGGGTAACCCCGCAGTGAACAGTCACAAAATCTACGCCGTCAGCAGCATGCTCTTCTATCACGCGGAAGAGGTCATCGGGGGTCATATTTAAAATTGCCCCCCTCCTTTCGATTGTCTCGATACCCGCCTGATAGATCGGAACGGTGCCCAGTGGGATAGTGCTTTCGTCCAGGATGGCGCGTCGGATTGCGCTGAGGTCACCTCCTGTGCTCAGGTCCATCACCGTATCTGCCTTATACTCGATAGCAACCCTCAGCTTCTCCAGCTCGTTATTAACATCGCCATAGTCGGATGATGTACCGATATTGGCGTTAACCTTTACCCTCAGCCCCTTCCCTATACCATAGTATCGACTGAGCTTATGGTTCCGGTTTGCCGGGATAACTATATTGCCCTGGGCAATCCCCTGCTGAACAAACTCCGGAGTCACCCCTTCTGCGTCAGCAACAAGTTTCATCTCCAGAGAGGCGATTCCTTTCCTGGCTAGCTCTAATTGTGTCACATCATCCTCCTTCTCCGTCTCATCGGAATTATTCGAAATAGCTATTTACAGGTCCGGCAGAACCCCCTTCATCCGTGGCTCGAAAGAGAAGATTGCCTACCCGCTGTCGAATTACATTCGCTATTGGTGCCATTAAAACAAAATAACCAAGAGCCTAGGTACTCGGTTCCAGACCCTTGGTCTAAAAATTCCCGCTTCCCTACGCTCGTATTACCGAGGTCAGGTTCGAGGGGTTGTCCGATTCCTCGGACTCTCAGCCATCAGGCTCCCCCGCGGCGCAATATAACAATACTACAAAACGCATGAAATTGCAACGTGATGCTTCAGTATGACTCCAGAGATGTCTAAGGGCACCAAAGAGGCGTGACGCTCGAAATTGACACCAATTAGGGCAAAGAGGGCGGTGCCAGCGCTTCCGGGAGACCTGCTCAGTACCATACATGAGCGACACCGCATCGCCTTAGTCTTGGGAACAGACTTACAAACCCTCATAAGGTACTGCCATTCTTGCTCCTTCCACCGTCCCCTGCAGCTTCGCTTCTTCGCCCATCGTTACCACATTCCCCACCCCGTCGCTTCCAATCCCTCGCTGTCGATGTGACCCGGCCCGCATCGGGCTCATCTTCATGCTTTACAGCCCTTCCCGTACTACTTTTGGAGGGTTGACAGGCTGTACTTATAGGAGTATCATCCCACCTATAAAAGGATGGGAAAGCCACATACTTGAAGATATTAAGTGTCCCAAATGTAGCTCTGAAACATTAATACGGACATCAAAGAAAGGTCCGAATGTTGGCCATTCGTTCCATGTGTGTACTCGCTATCCGGAATGCAAAGGCAAAGTGGCTATAGTAGGTACAACAGGAGACCACAGTGTCTACTGTAGTAGATGCGGATTTAATAATATCGATCAGGCACGATTCTGCCAGGGTTGTGGAATGAGTCTCAAGTCTGCCCCTCAAAGAACTGATTTGCAGCAAACCGTAGTTACAAGAACTAGAGCAAGGACAACCATAGCGGCTAGAGTAAGGGCTAGACCAAGAGCATGAGCTAGGGAAATGAAAAAGCAACTACGTATGAGGTATGGCGGTGCTTTAAGTTAAGCGGCACTGTTAAACGAATTATAGGGAGCTACCCGAGAATAGGTGGCTCCTTTCTTAATAGTCCTTTACATTGACTGCCTTCCTCCCCAGGAGTATCTAGATTCTTACACCAATAGAAAATTGCCTCTCAGATTCACCAATGTAAACCGAACAGAACCAAATAGGATTTGCTTGCCCATAGATACAAGATATGATATATTTGTTCGAATAAGATATAAGAGTTTATGTAATGAAACGCCAGGTACTTATGTCCCTTCTGATAGGTGCTGCTGCGGGGATGCTGGCCGGGCTTACCGGTGTGGGTGGCGGGGTGTTCCTGGTGCCTCTAATGGTGGGGCTCCTGGCCATGGCTCAGCATCAGGCCCATGGCACCTCACTTGCTGTGATGTTTCCCATTGCCCTCGTTGGCGCAATTACCTATGCAATCTATGGCCATATTCTGGGGAGCATAGAATGGGAGATCATCCTGGGGTTAGCTTTAGGTGGCATAGTGGGGGTAGTTATAGGGGCAGTGCTGATGGTAAGGATGCCAGCGAGGCATCTCAAGTGGATATTCGGTCTCTTTTTAATGGCCGTAGGCTCTTTTATGATCATAAACACTTAATTGGAGTTATCAGGGATGGAAATCGCTATCGGGATTGGGCTTCTTGCAGGAGTGCTTGGCGGGATGCTGGGTGTTGGTGGTGGTGTGATCATGATTCCGGGCATGGTTCTCTTACTGGATGTGGAGCAGCATACAGCTCAAGGGGTATCCCTGGCGGTGATCAGCTTAATGGCGCTGGCAGGAACGGTCACGCATTATCGCCATCAGAATGTCAGGATCAAGACAGCACTGTTGATCATCCCTGCCGCAGTCATATTCAGTTTTGTGGGTGGTATGGCGGCGGATAAGCTGAATGCGTCAATTCTACGTAATATCGTCGGTGGCATTATCATCCTTGTCGGCTTTCTCATGGTGATAAAAGGTTGGCGCACGGAGGGTTAGCGTTGTGAGTGCACTGAGCGAGCTTAACAGAGAAATGGAACAGTGTGAGGATTGTGAGCTCTCTGGGCAGCGCAATCGGGTGGTGCCTGGCGAGGGCTCTGAGACTGCCAACCTACTCTTTATCGGCGAGGCCCCGGGTTTGCATGAGGATCAGCAGGGTCGTCCTTTCGTCGGGCCGGCGGGGCACTTCCTCGATGAGCTGCTCCAATCCATCGGGCTACGGCGCGAGGATGTGTATATAGCCAATATCATTAAGTGCCGCCCGCCCTCGAATCGCGACCCCCTGCCCATCGAGGTGAAGGCTTGCCGCAGGTGGCTCAATCGCCAGATGGAACTTATTAACCCCAAAGTGATTGTTACGCTGGGGCGCTATTCGCTGGCTCAATTCTTCCCCGGCGATGCCATCGGCAAAGCCCATGGGAAGGCGCGAACGAAGGACGGTATTATCTACTTTAGCATGTATCACCCCGCCGCAGCGCTTCATCAGGGGAACTTGCGCAAGGTCATCACAGAGGATATGCTAAAGATTCCTCCACTGCTGGCTAAAGCAGGAGAAGTTGTGGCAGAGGAGCAGAAACCTGAGCAGTTATCTCTGTTCTAAAAGAGATGATGACAATCATTTGGGAATGTGATAATTGTGTTATTGAGAGTGCCATAAAAGAGGTGCAGGATACTTTCTGCCGGGGGTCTGGGGGTGTCCCCCCAGCTTTAAAAAGTCCCCCAAGATTGGGGGATTAGGGGGTTGATAAAGACTATTTGAGCAGTCTCATTGAGAATTATCGCATCTATGTTTTAAGGAAAGAGCATGGCGAAGGGTAAAAATTCAAAAGGGGCAGCACTAGGGGGGCCTTCCCGCACCAGGCGCCTTCTGCTCTTGCGCCTGTTAATGTTGCTTCTGCTTCTGATCACTACAGCGGCGCTGCTTTTTGCTTTCCATTCCCAAGTACTCTCGGGGCTGAACACTGCCTGGGATACTGTCTTCAGTGCGTTGGGTTATGGGGTTATTCTGGTCGCTGTGATGGTGGTCCTGCTTATGTTCTGGATATTATGGCGGCGGCAGATTACCGGGTTTCTGGAACGGGGGAATCGTGCGTTGAGAACCACCTCCTCTTCTCTCGCCCTGCATAGGTGGAACCGGTGGCTGGGGTTTATCGTTTTTTGTGTCGCCATTTTCGGAATTCTTGCGTTCTTCGATCTGGGCGGCGGGTTTGGTCTGGCAGTTGTTGGTGCAGCGGATGCCCTCGGTGCGTTGAGGCTTGTAGGCATAATTCTTGCGGGCGTAGTTATAATAGCACCGCGGTGGAGCTGGCGCCTCGTGTCGCGCGCCGGGGTTGCTTTGGCTGATTCCTACCGGCGCTATCCGATCCATATATACCTGTGGCGAGCTGTATGCTGGCCTCGGGATTTCTTTCGACGGCATCCCATACGTTTCCCTCGGATCTCCCGGCCCCGACGTCCCGCCAGGCCTGCGATCGCGCCGGTAACGAGGGTAGAGTATGAAGTTCCCGAAGCATTTGAGCCGGAGGCGACATCTGAGCTGTTTGGTGAACCGGCTGATGCTATGGTAGCCAAAGCCATTACTCCTGCAGTTAAGGAAATCGACGAAAAAGTGGAAATGATTGCGGAAGCGCATGGGAACTGGCAGTTGCCCTCCCTCAGTCTCCTCGACAGAACCGTGGAGAGCGAACCGGTTCAGGTGGACACGGAGCGGGGTTCGCGAATTATTGAGGATGCCCTGGCGAGCTATGGTGTTGAGGCCAAGGTAGTACAGGTCAATGTTGGCCCCGCCGTTACCCAGTATGGTGTCGAGCCCGGCTGGGATCGGAAATTCAAGGAGAAAAAGGAAAAGGACAGGGATGGCAATATACAGGTTCGTATCGAGGAGGTCTCTAAGACCAGGGTCAAGGTAGAGCGCATCGCCTCCCTGGCCAACGACCTGGCATTGGCCCTCGCCGCCCCCTCGATTAAGGTCGAGGCTCCGGTGCCGGGGAAGGCAATGGTAGGGATCGAGGTACCCAATTCGGTAGCAGGTATCGCCGGCCTCAGAAGCATTATAGAGAGCGCCTCATTCCAGAAGCTGAGGTCCAAGACCAAGCTTCCCCTCGCTCTGGGCAAGGGGGTCTCCGGAGAGAACGTGGTAGCTGATCTTGCCAGGATGCCGCATCTCCTGATCGCCGGTGCTACAGGAAGCGGCAAGAGTGTGTGCATAACATCGATCATCATGACCGTTCTCCTTTTTGCCAGCCCGGATGAGGTGCGCCTCATCCTCATCGATCCAAAGAGAGTGGAGCTGGTGTCGTTTAACAATGTACCCCACCTGTTTTCCCCGGTGATTGTGGACTCGGAGAAAGCGGTGGCAACATTGAAGTGGCTCAATCGTGAAATGGACCACCGCTACAATATGTTGGCTAAGGTTGGGGCAAGAGACATTGTATCCTACAACAAGAATCCCAGGATCGAGACGCCATTCCCCTACATTTTACTCGTCATCGATGAGCTTGCCGACCTGATGGCTACTGCTCCGGATGATGTGGAGCGCATACTATGCCGCTTGGCCCAGCTGGCGCGCGCCACTGGCATTCATCTCACAGTCGCCACCCAGCGTCCCTCGGTGGATGTGGTTACTGGCTTGATCAAGGCCAACTTCCCGGCACGAATTAGCTTTGCCGTCGTTTCCCAGGTAGACTCACGCACTATCCTTGACGTGGCCGGCGCGGAGAAGCTTCTGGGTCGGGGGGATATGCTGTTTCTGCCCCCCGATGCCCCCAAGCCGAAGCGTCTCCAGGGAAGCTTTGTTTCCGAGGCCGAGATGGAAAGGCTGGTAAGCTTCTGGATCAGCCAGCGTCATCAAGAGGTCTACGTCTCACAGCTGGCCCAGGAACTGGATAAGGAATCTCCGGTTGTCTCCAATGAGGATCCATTATTGGAGAAGGCGAGGCGTCTCGCCATGGATCACCGCAGTATTTCCACGTCTTTCCTGCAACGGCGATTGGGCGTGGGCTATCCCCGTGCGGCGAAGCTCATGGATCAATTGGAGGAGCAGGGCGTAGTCGCTCCCGGGGAGCCAGGTAAGTCCCGGCAGGTGCTGGGAGGGATGACGGAAGGGGGTTGAGGCAAAATGATGAAGGGATTTTTTGAATGGATTGCCGGCCGACGTAGTGAAACGGGGGAGAGGGCGAGCCTTGATGAAATGGAGAATTGCTTCTATTGTGGGGTGGATCTTACTTCGGCCGAGATTTTTCAGCGCTATCGTATTTGTCCCCGGTGCGGATTTCATTATCTTCTCCCCGCCTACGAGCGGATAGAGCTTCTTGCGGATAGCGGCAGCTTCATAGAGATAAACCGCTCCCTGGCATCTCTTGATCCCATTTCCTTCACCGGTGGGGGCTCATATAAGAAGCGAGTATTGGACGCTCAGAGGAGGACAGGGCTCTCCGAGGCGGTGGTTACCGGCGTTTGCCAGATCGAGGGCACCCTTACCGTCATCGTAGTACTGGACTTCGGCTTTCTCGGCGGGGGGATGGGTTGCGTTGTCGGGGAAAAGGTAACCCTTGCCTTTGAGCATGCCCTCAAGAAGAGGCTTCCGCTGGTAGCGGTAGTATCCAGTAGCGGGGCCCGCGTGCAGGAGGGGGTGCTCGCCCTGATGCAGATGGCAAAAACCGCAGCAGCAGCCAGGCAATTTGATGCCGCCGGCCTTCCGTTCATATCCGTACTTACAAACCCTACCTCGGGGGAGGTGTATTCCAGCTTTGCCAACCTTGCCGATATCATCCTCGCCGAGCCCAATGCCGTTATCGGCTTTGCCCCTTTGAAGTTAGTGATGGAGACCGAGGGCACAGAGCTTCCTCAGGGTGCCCACACCGCTGAGTCCCACCTTAAGCATGGAATGATCGATTCTGTGGTGGAGCGTACCAGGCTGCGTGATCTTCTAGCAATCCTCCTCGATCTGCTCTCTTCGCAGTATCGCGTGACCCTAAGGAGGAAGTATGGACCCTATCCGCCAATAGTGCCCCAGCGGGAGTCGGCGTGGCAGAGCGTTCAATTAGCCCGCCACGCGGAGCGCCCCACCTCCCTGGACTATATCGGCAGGATTACTACAAGCTTTTTCGAGCTTCACGGCGATCGCTATTACGGCGATGATGAATCCGTAGTATGTGGCCTGGGGGATATCGGTGGGCAGGCGGTGGTAATCGCCGCTCAGGAGCGGGGCCATGGGGAGCATGGGAAATCGGGGCAGGTTTACCCAGAGGGCTTCCGCAAGGCGCAGCGGGCGATGAACCTGGCAGGGAAGTTTATGATCCCGCTCATCACCCTTATCGATACACCGGGGGCTTATCCCGGGCTGGAGGCTGAGGAGAGGGGAGTAGGCAACGCCATAGCCCAATGCCTGGCTCTGATGTCTGACCTGCCCACACCAATAGTCTCTGCAATCATTGGTGAGGGGGGCAGCGAGGGGGCGCTGGCTTTCGGGGTTGCTGACCGCATCCTCATGATGGAGAATGCCATTTTCTCGGTGATCCCTCCGGAAAGGGCTGCCGTTTTGCTCTATAGAGACGCGAGCAGGGCGGAAGAGGTGGCCCCTGCCTTGAGGCTAACCGCTGAGGATTGCATGGAGCTGGGGGTAGTTGACGTGCTGGTGCCTGAGCCCAGGGGTGGGGCTCATGTCGCTCCCGATGAAGCGGCGCGCCAGCTAAAGAAGTTTCTATTAAATGAGCTGATTCAAGTGCAAGGGGTTTCTGCGGCCAAGTTGATCAGGGCTCGCTATGAAAAGTTTCGTGCGATGGGGCGCTACAGTTCTCGTATAAGCGTCGCTATCTCCAAGGAGCGCTCTGAGCTTCAAGAACGCGTCTCTCAGGGCCTGGAGGAATTCAGGGATTATCTGCCGTCGAGAGCAGAAGAGATTCCTCTGTTAGAGGAGGAGGGACCTTCACAGGGGGATCGATAGCTTCATCTACTTTGGCTTGCCCCTGAGGCGCTTGAGGATAGCATCTCGATATACTCTCGCAAGCGGGAAAACTTTGCCTCCGGCTGCTATTCCATATCCCTTCTCAGGTCGATGATGCGGTCCCTGAGCAGTGCCGCCTTCTCAAACTCAAGGTTCTTAGCCGCAGTTTTCATCTGCGATTCCAGGTCCTTTATAAGGCGTAGCATCTCATCCTTGGGCATGGGGTCAACGGTGTAAGGGGTGCGAGTCTCGGCCACCACCCGCACCCGGTCGGTGATGTCCTTAACAGCCTTCTTGATTCCCTGAGGGGTGATGCCATGCGCCTGGTTGTAGGCTATCTGAATACTGCGGCGGCGGTGGATCTCATCCATGGCCGCCTTCATCGAGCCGGTAACGGTATCGGCGTACATTATGACCTGCCCGTCAACGTGACGAGCGGCGCGCCCCATGGTCTGGATCAGCGAGTCGCGTGACCTGAGGAACCCTTCCTTATCGGCATCGAATATAGCCACCAGGCTCACCTCGGGAAGGTCGAGCCCCTCTCGAAGCAGGTTAATTCCGACTATAACATCGTAGACGCCAAGCCTCAGGTCGCGCAGGATCTCTACCCGCTCCAGGGTATTGATCTCCGAGTGCAGGTGATGGGTCTTGACCCCCATCTCCTGCAGGTAATCGGCGAGCTGCTCCGCCATTCTCTTGGTCATTGTGGTTACCAGGCAGCGCTCACCCTGCGTAACCCGAATCTGTATTTGCTCCATGAGGTCATCGACCTGCCCCTTTGTCGGCTTGACCTCGATGCCGGGTTCGAGCAGGCCGGTGGGTCGGACCAACTGCTCCGCAATCTGCTCGCTGTGCTCGTATTCGTAGGGGCCGGGCGTCGCCGAGACGTAGATTGCATGGTTGATGTGCTCCTCGAACTCGGAGAAGTTCAGGGGGCGGTTATCCAGAGCCGATGGCAGGCGAAAGCCGAATTCCACCAGCGTCTCCTTCCGCGAGCGGTCGCCGCGATACATGCCGCGCACCTGGGGCAAAGTCATGTGCGACTCGTCGACGAAGAGGAGGAAATCATCGGGAAAGTAGTCGAGCAGCGTCCACGGGGGGCTGCCTGGGGCCCGTCGCGCCAGGTGCCGCGAATAGTTCTCCACCGAGTTGCAATAGCCCGCCTCCTGGAGCATCTCCATATCGTAGTTGGTTCTCGCCTCCAGCCTGGCCGCCTCAAGCAGTTTCCCCTGCTCCTGTAGCTCCTGGAGCCTCTCCTCAAGCTCAACCTTAATATCTTCGATAGCCGCCATCATATTATCGTGGGAGGTTACAAAGTGCTTGGCCGGGTATATCTCTATGGAGTCCCGCTCTGCCAGGATCTCTCCGGTCAGAGGGTCGACCTCCACGATCCGCTCGATATCATCACCGAAGAACTGCACCCTAATCGCCAGCACCTCGTACGAGGGTTGGATTTCTAGCGTATCGCCGCGGATGCGGAATCGACCGCGGGTGAAGTCGATGTCGTTCCTTTCGTACTGCATATTCACCAGTTGGCGGACGATGAGGTCTCGATTCCTTTTTTCGCCTTTGGTGAGGTTCATTACGAAGCTGCGGTATTCTTCGGGGGAGCCCAGGCCGTAGATACAGGAGACTGAGGCCACGATGATGACATCGCTCCTGGTGAAGAGCGACCTGGTCGAGGCGTGGCGCAGCTTATCGATCTCCTCGTTGATATCGATCTCCTTCTCGATATAGGTATCGGTTCTGGGGATATAGGCCTCTGGCTGGTAGTAGTCATAATAGCTGACGAAGTATTCCACTGCATTATCGGGGAAGTACTCCTTGAACTCGCTGGCGAGCTGGGCGGCGAG
>JAAXQM010000140.1 GCA_012974295.1 Dehalococcoidales bacterium | reverse complement strand
GCTGGAATACTAGAAATGCGAGGGTGGGATTGCTTCGCTCCGCTTGCAAGAGTCAGTAAAGGAGGAACTTGTCTTTTCCCACCCACTCGCCCTGTGATGTATTTCTGGGGGACACCCCTAGACCCCCGGCAGGAAGCATCCTGCATCTCTTGGGATTGATTCGCTGCGCTCGCAGTGGCAGTATGGGGTGTTTTTATCTGTCATTGCGAGGAGCGGAGCGAAGTGGCAATCTCAGTGGTTATTTATAATGAGACGTGGGGATTGCCGCGCCTTCGGCTCGCAATGACAAATTGTCCATATCCGTTTAAGTGGGTTCGTAAGGGGATAGAGCCTTCCGGACCTGTCGGATGAATTCTTCTGCTGCTGTCGCCGGCTGATCGCTATTCTCCACGATATCCAGGATTCGGCTACCTATGATTACCCCGTCGGCGAGTGAAGCCACGCGGTAGGCCTGCTCCGGGCTGGCGATGCCGAAGCCGACACATAGTGGTTTTGCTGTTACACTCCTAACCCTGGTGATGAAGCCCTCCAATTCAGGTGGTAGCGTCTCCCTTGCACCGGTAACCCCCTTGAGGGATACCACATAGATAAACCCGCGCGATCTATCAGCTATCAGGCGAAGGCGCTCATCGGTGGTGGTAGGGGCCAGCAGGTAGATGATATCCATGTGCTTTCTCGCGGCGAGACCTTCAAGAACTGCACCTTCTTCAGGGGGCAGGTCGGGAACAATCATTCCATCGATCCCCGCCTGTGAGGAGGCGGCACAAAAATCCTCCAATCCATAATGGAGTATGGGATTATAGTAGCTCATAAAAATCAAGGGGACATCGACCATTTGACGCAGCTTGGAGGCAACATCAAGGCATACCTGGGGTGTGACCCCCTGTTGAAGTGCAAGGTGGCTTGCCCGTTGGATGGTGGCACCATCGGCCAGCGGGTCAGAGAAGGGGATGCCAAGCTCGATCATATCGCACCCGCCCGCCACCAGTGCGGGCGCTACCTCCAGTGTTGCCGCCACGCTGGGGTACCCGACAGTTAGATAAGGGATCAGCGCTTTTCGCTTTTTCTCCCCTTTCTGCGGCAGGGATTTAAAAAAGGAGTCGATACGGCTCATGGTTAAATCTCCAGTGCTTTCAAGATAATACCTGTGATCTCATTGCTGCGCAGTTTCAGTTCGAAAAAATTACAGCTGAACTCCCATTGCTCCAACGACAATATCCATATCCTTATCGCCACGTCCGCTCAGGTTAACGACGATGATCTGGTCCTTCGCCAACTCTGCGGCGAGCCTGGTGGCATAGTAGACAGCGTGGGCCGGCTCCAGGGCGGGGATGATACCCTCCTTCTGTGAGAGCAGGTTGAATCCTTCAAGCGCTTCCTTATCGGTGACGGTGACGTAGCTTGCCCGCCCGCTCTCCTTATAGTAGCTGTGCTCGGGACCTACCCCCGGGTAGTCAAGCCCCGCAGAGATGCTGTGTGTCTCCCGGATCTGACCGGCATCATCCTGGAGAATATGCGATTTTGAGCCGTGTAGTACACCAATACTACCTTCTGTCAGGCTTGCTCCGTGCTTTTTCGTATGGAGCCCTAACCCCCCGGCCTCAACCCCGATGAGTTTCACCTCCAGGTCTTTTGCCAGGGGATAAAACAGGCCCATGGCATTGCTTCCCCCGCCAACGCAGGCGATGGCATAATCGGGCAGGCGGCCTGTAGCTTTAATAACCTGACGACGGGTTTCCCTTCCGATAACCAACTGAAAATCGCGCACCATCATCGGGTAGGGGTGGGGGCCAACGACACTACCGAGGAGGTAGTATGTAGAATCGACATTGGTTACCCAATCGCGGATAGCCTCATTGATGGCATCCTTGAGGGTCTGGCTGCCGCTTGAGACCGGCCTCACCTCAGCGCCGAGTAACCTCATACGGAAGACATTTAGCGCTTGGCGGCGTACGTCTTCCTCACCCATGTATACAACGCAATCCATTCCGAGCATAGCGCAGACGGTAGCGGTAGCTACACCATGCTGCCCTGCCCCTGTTTCAGCGACGACCCGTCTCTTCCCCATGCGCTGTGCCAAGAGCCCCTGCCCCAGGGTGTTATTGATCTTATGGGCTCCGGTATGTGCCAGGTCCTCCCTCTTTAGGTAGATACGCGCCCCTCCACAGTGCTCGGTGAGCTGGGAGGCGAAATAGAGTGGGGTAGGCCTGCCGCCATAGTTCCGTAGTAGCTCAGTGAGGCGCTGTTTAAATCCGGTGTCTCTTTGCGCCTCTCTGTAGGCCTTCTCCAGGGATTCGAGGGCAGCCACTAATATCTCGGGGACAAATTTACCACCGAACTGCCCGAAATGCCCCAACTTATCAGGTAACTGGATTTTTTTCATACGACTGCTTCCTTAGTGCCTGGTCAGTGTGGCCCACTGCTGCGATAAATGCTTTGATCTTGGAGGTATCCTTTATGCCCTCGCTCTCTATACCGCTGGAGACGTCCACACCCCAGGGCCCGGCGATCCTGATGGCCTCGCCCACGTTCTCCGCGGATAGGCCACCGGCGATAATCACGGGGAATCTCTCCGCGGCATTTTGAGCCACTTTCCAGTCAAAGGCCTGACCGCTGCCCCCGTAGCTCCCGGCGATATGGCAATCCAGCAGGTAGATAAGATCAGACCCCTGCAGTTGCTCGCCGGGCGCCAATTCGGCGAGTACATCCTCGCTGCGCTGGTGACGGCGCACCCGTATCGCTTTAATAATAGGCCTTTCGATTGCTCTCAAGTAATCCCACGGCTCATCGCCGCTCAGTTGCACCCGGTCGAGGTTGCAATATTCTGCGACGCGGTTCACCTCAGC
>JAAXQM010000106.1 GCA_012974295.1 Dehalococcoidales bacterium | reverse complement strand
GCTGCAAGGAGACGGCTCGTCTACTTCCCCTGTCGGCGTTTCTGTTGGCGTGGGCGTTGCGGTTGGCGGCGGCGGGCACGGAATCGGAATCCGAACCGTGACTGTGATCGTCACATTCGCATACGGCCCAATTTGCACAAAGCCGCTGGGATTCACCGTCACTTTCCAGTCGGACGGCACATCGAAGGTGATCATTCCTAAGTCCACAGTGGTAGTCTGAGGCGAGTCATTGTAGATGGTGAAGGTGAAAGTATTTGTCTTGCTGCAAGGAGACGGCTCGTCTACTTCCCCTGTTGGAGGCGGCCCGCAGGCGGTCAGTGCCTCTGCTTCCGTCTCGTACCAGGTGCCGCCCTGCTGATCACAGTAGCTCTGAGTGTTTTGCTCGATAGTGCCATCGGGCTTGCAGCACCAGATTTCTCCTTCCGGTGGCTCTCCCTCGCAGGCAGTAATAGCTTCAGCCTCGGTCTGGTAGGCGGTGCCGCCCTGCTGGCTCCTCAGTTGGGGTGGGTTCCGGTGTTGGTTCAGGTGAATCTGACTTGTCCCAGAATTTGTTGCCCGTTGTGGTCTTTCCCTCGATCGGAAACGCATACTGAATCCAGTTATTGGTTTTTACCTCCCCGCTGCCGCTAACGCTTGTAGCGCCTTCGGATGTGTAGCCTCCTAGATCGGATTCGATGATGTGATAGAACTCCCAGCCGGGGCGAACCTGGAGCTCGTACCATCCTAAAGAATTTGTCGTGGTGCTAATGATAAATGACCCCTGATCCGGATGCGGATTATTGGCTCCATACAGGGATACCGTTACTCCTTGAAGCGGATGGCTTTGGTCTCCAACATCTCCGGCGTAAACCCTTCCGGAGAGACTGGCAGTCGCCTGTGCTGTGACGTTGTTATCCGATAAAATGGCCAGTGTTGAGAGAATGGCAATCAGTATAAATATGCCTCCAACCGCCCAGATGGATTTATGCTGTATCCTCATAATTCCCCCCCCTTTTAAAATGTTCAGCAGTCAGTGGTCAGTTGTTGAGAAATCCGCAAACTAGAATTGTTGCAGAAAACGCAGGTCATTACTGTAGAACAATCGGGTATCGTCGATGCCGTATTTGAGCATAAGATACTCTGTGGGGATTAGACCATGGTTGGTCAAGCTTGTCAATCTAGCTTTACCCTTGGGGATGATATTCTATCGTGTTGCCATGATGAGGTATATACATGATTGACGGTTTTTGGAAATGCGGTTCAATAAAAGCTAGAGGGGCTTTGTTTGTCAATAGTATGTGAAGTCAACGAAATGGGACCCTAGGATGAGCTGAGCTGTCAATGTTCTAGGATTGAGGAACACTTAGTTCAACAACTGAAAGCTATCAGTTATAGTATCAAAGGTATCTTCGTATTGGCTCCAGCAAGCAGCAGCAGTGGTAATAGTATTGATGTGCAAGGTTAATTGCTTAAACATAGCTGAGCGGAAGAAGTAGGAAGTAGGTGATAACCAAAACTGTATCTCACTCTATTGGTGGCTTATAGAGCGAATATCACAGCTAGGCGTACTACGGGGGCTACCCGGTAATGGGTAGTCCCTTTCTTATCCCCCTCTTCGCCGACATTTTGCCGACAAACTGTCTAGAATCCCATGACACCATTAGACATACCCAGATATATAGTCGGGATTTATTGAAAATGCCGAGGGACTAAATCGTATCTGGCGACACCAAGGGGATTATAGGGTCTCGAATTTCGAGACCGCCACCATAAATAGTTGCTACATACCAATACTTTTCCAAATTCTATATAAGTCATAACTCGGAGCCCCAAAGGGGATAGGCTATGTGAAGGCGAAAACTGCCTTAAACACTTTAATATCGGTTCTATCTATGGACAAGGATGGCCCACCCCTTATCGGGTAGCCCTTCACAAATCCAGCTCTAATGTTTCACCTGGATCGATGGATGTCAGGTCAATTGTAATGCCTTGAATGCTGAAAAGGTCTTCATTTATCCGTCTCCTAAGAAATCTAAGACTTCCCTATTAAACCTTCGGGGCATCTCCATATGAATGGAGTGCGATCCACCTTCAATTTTCACCAGCTTCGAGTCAGGGACTCTATCTGCTATTACGTCCGAGGATATAGGTGATATGAGCCTGTCCTCAGTCCCACAAATCACAAGAGTCGGTGCTTTGATCTTATGCAACCTGTCAAACGTATCGCAACGCTGAACAGCCCTAAGTTGCTCCATAATAGCCTCGGCTCCAATTCTCCTGGCATATATCCTCTGGAAAGGGATTATTAATCTATATATACTTTTATTGAATCCTAACTCAGTGACCGTATTGAAAAACCTCATTACGTCAACTGTCTCAATATCGACTTTGAACTCACCTTCACCTAAACCCAGCACTTCTAGCATTTTCGGGGTGCGTTGATGTCTAAATATCAATTCAATCTCTTCGTCCGTGTACGGGCGATCCGCATCTGCAAGGGTAGACGCTAGAACAACCTTCATCACACGTTCTGGATACTCTATGGCAATCTCTTGAGCAATTATACCGCCCATGGACAGACCCAAAATATGTGCTTTATCGATTCCCAGATAATCCATCAATCCTATCATATCGTCAGCTAATGTCTTGATGGTGTAACCCTTCTCTGTATGACCTTTGGATCCAATTCCTCTGTTACCAGCAACAATCAACTTGTAATTTTTAGCAAAAGCCCGCGTTTGGAGGAACCATCCCCTGTGCCCTCCAGCAAATCCCTGTATCAGGAAAAGCGGCTCTCCCTCCCCCTTGCTTTCGTAATATAGGTCTATTCCGTTTACATGGGCTTTAGGCATCATCACCCTCCAATATAGCTTTCGATTTTGGTTACCAGGTCCCAATCATTGTACCACTCTTGGAGTTAGACCTCCCTGAATTTAGGAATTAGCTAGTGGATTACCATTCAGAAGACCAGATGTCGGTTTTCTGTGTCTCCAGCCGTTTAATATGACAATTGTGACACCCTATCCAGAACCTCTTGCGTCCTGAATAGCACTCCACCTGCACAAATGCACCTCAATATGCTACTTGCAAAATTCCAATGCTCCTATTATGATGTGCAGGTACCAGGAAGGTATTTACCGATAGCTTTATGAGCATCGATACCGCGTATTCTATTTGTAGACAACAAACAACTGGAGGTGTCTATAGGAAAGATATATAACCTCAAATAAAGGGTATCACTAATTAGAGGAGGTAATAATGAGGAAGCTTCAATACGTAGTAGTCTTACTAGTAGTAGTCAGCTTAAGCCTGGGAGCGGTGATCGGTATGGGATGTGGTGAAGACAAGCAATATACGATGGGTATAAGCCAGATCGTTTCCCATCCCGCCCTTGATGCAATTGCTGACGGGTTTAAAGACGGCTTGGCCGAGGAAGGTTACACTGAGGATGATAATGTAGAGTTTATCGAGCGTAATGCCGAAGGAGATATGCCCACAAGCCAGACCATCGCACAAACCCTGATAAGTATGAACCCTGACATTATTCTGGGGATATCGACACCCAGTACCCAGCACCTGGCCCAGGCCCAAGATAGTGCGGGTACCGATATTCCCATAGTATTTGGCGCCCTTACAAACCCGGTAGCCGCTGGTATTTTGGATGACCCGGAGCACCCCGGTGGTCATATAACCGGTGTTCACGATCTGGGTCCAATAGACCAACACGTAGAACTAATGCTGGAGTTCTCCCCTAATATGACGACAGTCGGCACCATATATAACCCAGGTGAGGCCAACTCCGTATTTCAGATAGGGATACTACAAGACATTTTAGACACCGAGGGGCTTGCCCTGCTTGAAGCATCCGTATCCACAAGCGCCGATGTCTTAGCGGCAGCTCAATCACTGATTGGACGTTGCGATGTCATCTATATAGTCACGGATAATACCGCGATTACCGGTTTGCCCGCTATAGTAGGTGTATGTGAGGAGAATGATATACCACTGTTTACGGGCGACACAGACTCGATAGAATCTGGGGCAATGGCCTCTATTGGCCCGTCATTCTACAGCATGGGAGTCAGTGTGGGTAAAATCGCTGCCCGTATACTCGAGGGTGAAAACCCGGGCGATATTGCGGTCACAGGTGGAGAGCCCACTCTGCTAGTTGTAAACGAGTCAGCGGCAGCCAGGATGGGGGTAACCATTCCCCAATCGGTGCTCGACAGGGCAGACGAAATAATAACAGAATAGATTGCTGGATGTAGCTCAGAAGCTAATATAGAGTAACTCACAGGCCATCGGCTCGCCTTTGCCTGAGGGAGTGGTATTTGCTGCTCAGTATTACTACGATAACCTTCGAGCAGGGGCTGGCCTATGCGCTGCTTGCCCTAGCAGTTTACCTATCCTTTCGGACTCTGAACTTCCCCGACCTCACAGTAGATGGCAGCTTCCCGCTAGGAGGCGCAGTAGCTGCAACGCTCATGGTCGGCGGTACCAACCCGTTTGTGGCAACGCTGGCAGCAGTGGGTGCCGGCCTGGTTGCTGGTACTTTCACAGGACTTCTCAATACCAAGCTTAAGATAAACCCGTTGCTCTCCGGCATTCTCACTATGATCGGCCTCTACTCCATTAACCTGGCGATCATGGGCAGATCCAATATATCCCTTCTCCGTATCGACAGCGTATTTGACAAGATAGCAAATGTACTCGGAGTTAGCGCCAGCACCACCCTGGTGATCCTCACGTTCGCCGTACTGGTAACTCTAATTATTATCATTCTCGCTCGGTTTCTTCACACCAACATGGGGCTAGCTATCAGAGCTACTGGTGATAACTCCCAAATGATACGTGGACTAGGGGTAGACACGGATAAAACCAAGATAGTCGGCTTATCCCTTTCCAATGGCTTGGTGGCTCTTTCTGGAGCCCTGGTAGCTCAAGACCAAGGATTTACCGACGTCGGCATGGGGATCGGCATGATCATAATCGGCCTCGCTTCCGTTATTATCGGTGAGTCACTGTTCCGCCCCAAGACAGTGACCTGGACACTAGTATCAGTTGCCGGCGGTTCCATAGTGTATCGCTTGTTTGTAGCAGTAGCTTTACGACTGGGTATGGCCCCTGGTATGCTGAAGCTAGTCACCGCGCTACTCGTAATTGCGGTTCTGGCGGCGCCGAGATATAAAGGCATGTGGCAACAAATCGTCAGGTGGTGGAGAAGAGATCGTGCTTAAACTGATTGGTGTTACAAAGTGGTTTCCCCGCGGTAGCGTAGAGAAGGTCGTAGCACTGAATAACATAGACTTCACAGTGAACCCATCGGACTTCATCACTATCATAGGCAGCAATGGTGCCGGTAAGTCCACCCTGCTTAACCTCATTGCTGGTGTGTATTGCCCAGATTCAGGAAAGATAATGTTCGACAATAAGGACATAACCCGTCTTGCCGAATATCGCCGCAGTATGTATATAGGGCGGGTGTATCAGGACCCGATGATGGGAACTGCTTCCATGATGTCAGTTGAGGAGAATATGGCAATGGCTATGCTCCGTGGGCGGCGGCGAGGACTGGGACGAGGCGTGAACACCAAGTTGCGCGAGCAGTTCCGTGAGGCACTGGCCCCACTAGGTTTGGGCCTAGAAAATAGGCTTAAGCACGACGTAGGCACACTCTCCGGTGGACAGCGACAAACTCTGGCCATTGTTATGGCTACTATCAGTAAGCCTGCCCTGCTCCTCCTTGACGAACATACCGCTTCCCTAGATCCCAAGACAGGGAGGACAATTCTGGAGTTAACAGAGCAGGTGGTTAAACAAGGGAACATCACTACCCTCATGGTGACCCATAACATGGAGCAGGCACTCCGTCTGGGCAACCGGCTCATAGTGATGGATGCTGGGGATATCATCGTCGATTTGCAGGCGGAGCAGAAATCTAGACTTACCGTAAGCGACCTTATTGAGCAGTTCGAACACGCCAGTGGCAAACGATTTGTCGACGACTCTCTCCTTCTGCGCCGTAAGGGTGAGGACTAGACTGAAAACCCTGACACTATTATCGGAAGGCACTGAGAGGACTTTTCGTAGCTGAGAGGGCAGAAAAACCCACTTTCAATATACTGCTTTGGTGTCTTTCTCGCTCACTAAATTCGACTATCCAATGAGTCACCACCAAGACCCTCGACCAAGGACATTTTATTGTTTGTCCGCATTTTCTGCATTATCTGTGATGTGATTGTGATGTGAACTGGATCTGGTTAATAAAATGCACCTCATTTGTTTGTCTTTTCCCGCTCGTCCTTTTCCCCTTGTTTCAGCATTTTATTAAAAACTTCAGTGAAAATCATATCATCTGCAATTACATCGCTAGTCGTAAAACCTGCCTTTACTTCCTCCTGCATGTCGTCAATGAACTGACGATAACCAATCTCTCTTATACGCTCCAGGTTCTTGATATTCCAGCCACGATACCTCTTCGTGATTAATTCCAAGAAAGCAGACGCATCCTGAAACCAGTTTTCGTTATTTTCACCTCGTTTGCAGGGCACACACTCACACTCAGCACATGTCGTAAATCCCTGAATGTTTACGCAGGTTTTTATTGGACAAGCAGGATTGCCACCTCCCGCCAGGCAACCAGCACAGTTCTCTCTTTTACTCCATTGCTCCAATATATTTAGAAAGTCACTTATCCTTTCCCGTTCTATACCCATGAAGAAAGGGCCAACATCTGTAAAGTTAAAACCATTGAGTATTCTATACATCTCCTTCGCTATACCCCTACTTCGGCCCAGCTTCATATCACAGGCTCCACAGTAAATCCCACATGGAGCTATCAAATGGGTCTCTTCGGTGGTTATATTATTTCTGTCGTATTTAGCCATGTTATACTCCTTTTCCATATTCATTCGGACAAGCCTCATGCTTCCCAACTTATAGTGTAAATCGTTTTGACTTCTCCAAATATGACTAGCAGGTTTGTAGGCGCTATTATAACACTATCAAGCTTCGCTAAGCAGGTTATTAGCTAAGCTATACACGGCTAAGATGCCATACTTGCATAATCGATAATACTACCTGATCTGCTATAGTACTATCTGAACAGGTGGGCGTGCAGAATGTAGTTGAAAAAATATAGCGTGAGGTCGTGCTGGTAAGATAAAAGGCCACATATCATAATACTGTTCTGCACTTATCATCCAAGTCCTCATACTGTGTCCCCAATTCGACTCTGGTTATGCCTCACGCTAGTAGGTACTATAAGAGCACTTCCTACAATTTGCATCAAAACGTCTTCGCTTTTCTTACTAACTTCTCTGATCGAAAAGAGAACCTGTCCAGCAATCGTCTCACTCCAAAACCAGTTTGTAAGGACTTGGCTAGAAACAGATTCCTGGCCTGGCTGTGCCGTAATGGCCTCATAATAGTAAGATTTCAAATCATCAATCACCATACTCAGTGTATAGGGCAGAGCAACATCTGCTCGTGGATTTTCTGGCACTCGCCCTTCAAGGAAGGAACAAAGGAAATCGATGATGTCATCTAATGCTATACCGCTTATTCCTACTGTGGTGCGCTCTTGTTTCTTGACGGCCATGTCATACCATGGCTGTAAGGATACGAACTCTCCCCTGAACGCTGCACAGAGTTGTTCTGTTTCGCTTAGATTAACTTGCTCCTGAGTGAAATTCACTGGACAAGCAAGTGTTGTTGGCATATCATGTGATGCTGGTGCATCCTCAGGATAGTCCTCCAATACAGGGCCACTCCGTGCTTCAAGCAGTTTCAGTGCTGCCAACAGCACACGTTTCTGGAATGCAGGATCGTTAGGTATTCCGAGAGGCCGCCCTAATTCGAAAGATACCCATAGTGCTCTGGGTGGTTTGGTTTTTTCAGTGTGCAGCCGGATAAGGCTGATCTGTGTCGTTGGCACCTCTTCTTCCTCAATGAAGTGTGCAAGCACGCCAACTGCGCGCGTACAGAGTGGTCAAACAGGTAAAAGCAGAGCGGCATTAACGTTATCCTTCTTCAGTAGGCTGGCCACAGTACGCGCTTCCTGTTCCATACTCATTGGATCATGAGCTCCCATGAATGAGTAGTGATAGTCAGCAACGCTGCCGATAATTCCTTGTTGGGCAAACTCCCTTAACCTATCAATGGGAAAGGCAACATTCCAGTCCTGTTGGAAGCCGCTTCGATCAAAATTTACTGATACATGACTCATTACAAGATCGTTCGCCTGGATATTTCCCGGTATAACCCGATAGTAATCTCCTGGGTCTAACGTGAATGGTCGGTTATCCCTGGTGTGTAGTCCCGCAGTAGAAATAATTGCCACACGCCTTTCACTGAGGGATGGCCCGGCAACCCATGGCTCAGTATCAAAGGTAGGGCATTTGAGTTCTTCATGATACTTCCTTTCTGCGTCTATCATATGATCAAGACGGACCATATCAATACCTCCTATAATCTATCTGGATGTATTTATTAACTATAAATCTATTTCCCCATATCTCCTTGCAGTATGCTACAGTTATATACTCGCCCAGTTGGCTTGAAGTCCGTTGACGTAGGCTTTTTCTTCTCGTAACTCTAACTCTGTAATGTGATGCCTTGAATGCTGAAAAAGGTCTTCATTTAGCCATCTCTCAAGAAATCCAATACTTCCCTATTGAACCTGCGAGGTTTTTCAAGGTAAAAGGCATGTGAGCCGCCTTCAACTTTAACCAGCTTAGCATTCGGTATCCTATCTGCTATCATTTCTGACGATTGCGGTGATACAACCTTATCTTCAGCCCCTGTTAGCACTAACGTTGGAGCCTTAATAGTATGTAGCTTATCCAGCGTCTCGCAGGTTGAGGAAGCATGAAGTTGCCCCATGAGACCCTCACGCCCAATCCTTTTAGCGTGTATCTTAGATAGAGGTATAAGCATCATCCGAATGAGTTTCTTATTGAAAGACAGGCCAGTCACTTTAGCAAAATACTCCGTAACATCTATGTTATTCATTACATTCCTGGCTTCTTCTTCGGAGTAATTCTCCCTAAGACCTAGAGCTTCACGCATTCCTTCAGTGATTTCCCTCATTCCCTCTCCATATACAATTGCAGCTACGAGGATGAGCTTCATTATCCTATCGGGATAATTGATGACGATTTCCTGTGCTATCAGACTACCAAGGGACATTCCCAAAATATGAGCTCTATCGACTTTAAGATGGTCCATCAAGCCTATTGTGTCATCTGCCATAGTCCTGATGTCGTATGATTCATCTGGTTTATCGGTACTACCCGCCCCTCTATTATCAAAGGTGACTACTCTATAATGCTTTTTTAAAGAACGCATTTGGAAAAACCAGTCGTTCCGACCGCCAGTAAGCCCCTGAATTAAGAACAGAGGCTCTCCACTACCGTCAATGTTATAGCAGATGTTAACACCATTAATAAATGCTCTTGGCATTTCCTACTCCAATTGATCCTATTAGCAGTTTAGCAAAAGAGGTTCTGGCTACTATAGATCGTTATCAAAGAAATATCGGCCCGTTTGCTGAACCTCAATAAAGCATATTCCCCTATAATTAATTTTACTGCATGCCGTCAATGACGTCTCTGCGTTTACAGCAGCTATCCTCAGGATTATCCTCCCTCTTTGTCTGCGATTTACAGTTTTCTGCTTTACGCATTAACTGCTGTCCTGATTAATGGAGTCCCAGAGCTCTTTACTGAAAGGAGCTCTTCGGATAGGGCAATTGGCACGATGGCAAAGTTGGCAGCTCTGAAAGGAAGTCTCTGAAGTAAAAAGGATTCCCGCGACTGACATGTCCGGTACCATCAGAAGTGATTCCGTCAACCTTACACCAGTAAGCATTTCAACATCACTAAACATGGAAAATAATTCCTTTAGTTGTTCGATGGGCCATACACTAGCATCACCGGAGCCTGGGTTCATGGTGGATAAATCAGATACTTTATATCGCTGTTTTATTTGCTCTATCAAATACTGAATAGTGGTCTGCAGGAGGTTCAGTTTGATGTAATACAGCCACACTTTCTTCTCTAAATCGTCATTTTCTATCACGATTTCATCAACTTCTGTACCACATGTAGCAATATATGGAAATACACGGTTAACCGAATCAAGGTTTTTCCTTAAAGCGAGGCTGGTAAATGTAACATCGTCTATTGTGATGGAATCAGTATCTTTATTATCTATGAAGGAAACTTCATATAATGCTTTCGGTTTTGCAGTCTCTTGAACCACACTAACAAGCTCTTCAAACTCTTTACTGAGATTAGTGCCTAATTCAATATGAAGCGTTTCAGACAGGTAGTCGGAATCTATATTAAACGGAATGTCATTTATCGAGACCATAATCTCCCCTTGCGTGTGCTGAGCATACTCCGGCGAGCTTTTGCCTGTCAATGCTATGGGCAATAAGAGAGGGCCACCCATATCGGGTAGCCCCTCACAAATCCAGCTCTAATGTTTGTACCTGGACCGATTCTTAAGGTAGGTCACGTACACAAAGTATCTCATCTGCGCTATTGCATATTTCCACTGTCGGTCCTGGACTTCATACCTGTGGGCGATTCTAGGTTCTGCGAACGAGTGCTCGTGAGTTGATCGGCAGCGAAAACGGCTGCGCCGATGGCCCCTATTAACTGAGGACCCGCCGGCAACTCAACGAATTCCATGTCCAGCATCTCTTCGCGCTGTTTCACCACCCCGATGTTCTTAGCGATGC
>JAAXQM010000103.1 GCA_012974295.1 Dehalococcoidales bacterium | reverse complement strand
CTGATGGAGCGCGGACATTGTTTTATACATACAGGTGGGTCCGCATGCGAAAATTTGCTCATCCTTGCGGGAAGATTCAGCAGGATCAGTCAAGAGGTCCGTTACGAGGCCCCGCTTGCTCAGCGAGCCGTCCTCGGTGATCGTAACATACGTAATATCCGGCGGTAGCAGGTGGCGGGGATAGATCCCGTTTGCAGTTTTGGCTCCTGAGAGCAAGGTTACCTGACGGCCGTCGGTTACGGCTTTTTCGGCCAGAAAAACGAGGGGGGCAATCCCGATTCCCCCGGCAACGAGGAGTAGATTTTGAGAATGAACCTCAAAACTACGACCCAGGGGCCCGAAGAGATCGATCCCTTCCCCCGCTTTGCACTGGGCGAGCCAATTTGTGCCCCGCCCGACTATGTTGAAGAGGAGAGCCAGCGACCCGTTTTCCCCTACGCGATGAATGCTCAACGGGCGTCTTAGCAACGGGTCATGGTCATCGCTGGTGCGCACCATAACAAACTGCCCGGGCTGAGCATGTGAAACAAGCTGGGGTGCCTCAACCCATAGGAGATGGATACCGGGCATAATCTCCTCGTTGGAACGGACAGGAGCAATGATTTGCTTCAACTGCTCACCTTTTTCCTTCTCCCCATACTTCCCACACTCCCCATTTTAATCCTGGTGCCTAAATACTCCTTCAGAAAGTATGACCGAGCAAGGTTGCTCTTTACTCAGCAAGACCTCCAACACCACCTCTGTAGTAATCGAAAAATATTTCGGGTATGCTCTTATTGGTCACCGAGTTTACACCCTCCTCGCGAAGTGCCTTACACGCCTGGGTGCCGGCGCAGTCGAACTCTGCTGTCTGCCCGATCACGATAGGCCCCGACCCGATGAAAAGGGCTTTAATGATTTTCGACATCCTCTTCACCCGTTTTTGTGGAATTGCTAGGCTGCCGCCTTTCAATGAGCGTCCTGTAGCCCAGAAATACGAGAACAGCCAGGCTGATAGCAATAGCAACGAACCTGAGCGTGTTGCTCATATCACCAAAACCCTGTAAAACCGCGTATGTAATTGTTACCACACCGCCCAGCAGAAATCCGGTTTTAATAATATCCAGTCTGGGCGGAAGCGTAAGGCCAAGGATAATGAACAGCAGACCGAAGGGATATGCAATAAAAAATACATTTCTGTGATAATTACCCATAACGTCACTATAGGTCTCCCGATATTCTTGCTCCTCCTCCAGCCATTCTTGATAGTCTGCCCAATACTCTTGCTCCTCTGCGGTCCAATCCTGATCTTCGGGAGTTTTATCCGGATATACTGGCCAGACCCACCCCGCAGGAGGCCGGGGAGGCTCGAGTAGTTCAGATTGGGGTGCTTCGTAGAAAGCAGAAATACCAAAGGCTACCAGCATGGTTAAGAGGGCGCCCATGGCCAGTACATAGAAAACCTTTAGAACTGTCACCCTTCTACCACCTTGTTATTAATGTGGCTCAACGGTACCTCCCCACTTAAATTGTCAGCATTCACCGCATACCCGTGATTTTGGGCGGTTATGTGCACCCGGCCAGTAAATAGGTCGCGGACGGGGCGATAGCCCCCTCTATATCCAAATATTGTATTGAAGGTCTTGGCCACCAGATCACGACCGATAAGCTGTTTCCCCGCTCTAATACAATCAGTCTATCCTATAGTGATCTATTTCAGATATCTGCGTGGTATTCCTGGAGGCTTTTAACCTGGCCGTGTCCTTTTCGATAGGCGGCAATTCCTTTGGCGGCTGCAGTCGCCGCTACGGTGGTTGTGATATAGGGCACATTATATTTGATCGCGGCTTTTCGAATGTAGGAATCATCTTCAAAACTCAGCTTGCCGCTGGGAGTATTGATAACAAGTTGAATCTCCCCATTCTTTATGGCGTCAGTTATGCTAGGACGGCCTTCATGCTCCTTCAGAATCAGCTCGGAATCGATGCCATGCTCGGTGAGGAATTCGCGTGTTCCCTTTGTGGCTTTAAGGGTAAATCCGAGTGTGGAAAAATGCCGTGCAGCTTCTAGTCCACCAGCCCGGTCGAGTTCGGACACAGTAATGAGGACAGTGCCCTCCGAGGGCAACTGCTGCTTCGCAGCTTCCTGTGCTTTGTAGTAGGCAAGACCCGGGTTATCGGCTATACCCAGTACTTCTCCCGTTGAGCGCATTTCTGGGCCGAGAATTGGGTCAACCTCGGGGAACATATTGAAGGGGAAGACCGCCTCTTTGACGCCGAAATGAGGGACGGGCCTGCGCTGTAGGCCCAGGTCGGCTAGCTTTTTACCCAGCATTACCCGGGTGGCTATGCGTGCCATAGGGATATTGCACACCTTGCTTACCAGCGGTACAGTGCGGCTCGCCCGTGGGTTTGCCTCCAAAACGTACACAATGTCTTCATGAATGGCATACTGCATGTTCATCAATCCTACAACATTGAGTTCCACCGCAATCCTTCTGGTGTATTCCTCGATGGTATCTATATGTTTTTGAGGAATGCTTACCGGTGGGATTATGCATGCGGAGTCACCGGAGTGAATGCCGGCGAGTTCGATGTGCTCCATAACGGCTGGCACAAAGGCATCGGTCCCATCGGCTATTGCATCAGACTCGGCTTCTATGGCATCCTCCAGAAACTTGTCGATTAGAATCGGACGTTCGGGGGATATACCGACTGCCGCCTCAACATACTCTCGCAGCATTTCCTCATCACTAACTACCTCCATTGCGCGTCCACCGAGGACATAGGATGGGCGGACGATTAGGGGGTATCCGATATCTGCAGCGATTGCCGTAGCCTCCTCCAGGGTACTGGCCATACCTGATTCAGGTACGGGTATACCCAGTTGCTTCATAACTTTCCGGAATCGGTCTCGGTCCTCGGCAAGATCTATGGTATCAGGGCTGGTGCCGAGAATCTTGACCCCGGCAGCTTCAAGCTCTGCAGCGATGTTAAGGGGTGTTTGGCCTCCGAATTGGCATATAATGCCCTCAGGCTGCTCCTTCTCGTAGATAGACAGAACGTCCTCTACGGTCAAAGGTTCGAAGTACAACTTATTGGAAGTATCGTAGTCGGTGGATACGGTCTCGGGGTTGCAGTTTACCATAATTGACTCAAGCCCCTCATCGCGCAGGGCGAAGGCTGCGTGAACGCAACAGTAGTCGAATTCGATCCCCTGGCCGATCCGGTTGGGGCCGCCACCGAGAACCATAACCTTGCGCGCCTGGCTAACTCCCACCTTATCCGGTGCATTGTAGGTAGAGAAATAATATGCGGCATCCTCCACGCCGCTAACCGGCACCGGTTCCCATCCCTCAACAACACCGAGCGCGGTACGCTTAGCACGGATTTGAGCTTCGGGCACCTCGAGAATTTTGGACAGATATTTATCGGCAAAACCGTCCTTCTTGGCTTGCAGGATGAGGTTATCAGGTGGCAATTTGCCTTTGTGCTTCAGTAGCTGCTCCTCCAACTCCACCAACTCCTTCATCTGCTCGATGAACCAGGGCTTTATATAAGTGCGCTGATAAAGGTCGTTAATATCTGCCCCCTTCCGCAGGGCTTCATACATGATAAACTGCCGTTCACTGGACGGCTCGCGCAGCATATCCATCAGTTCTTCCAGTGACTTATTATGGAAGTCCTTGGCGAAGCCAAGCCCATAGCGGCCGTTTTCTAGCGAACGGATGGCCTTTTGGAAGGCTTCTTTGTAGGTTTTACCGATGCTCATGACCTCGCCTACCGCGCGCATCTGCGTACCCAGCCTGTCTTTCACTCCCTTGAACTTCTCAAAAGCCCATCGGGAAAATTTAACGACCACATAATCGCCGGAGGGCGTATACTTTTCTAATGTCCCGTCCCGCCAGTAGGGTATCTCGTCTAATGTGAGACCCCCTGCCAGCAAGGACGATACCAGTGCGATGGGGAATCCCGTTGCCTTGGATGCCAGAGCTGACGAACGCGAGGTGCGCGGGTTGATCTCAATCACCACTACACGACCGGTTTTGGGATCGTGGGCAAATTGAATATTGGTGCCCCCAATGACCTCGATGGCATCTACAATATCGTAGGAGTTTTTCTGAAGGCGTTCCTGCAGTTTCGTATCAATGGTCAACATGGGTGCTGTGCAGTAGGAATCCCCGGTGTGCACACCCATGGCGTCGACGTTCTCGATAAAACAGACGGTGATCTTCTGGCCCTTGGCGTCCCGCACTACTTCGAGCTCTAGCTCCTCCCATCCGAGGACTGATTCTTCTACCAGAACCTGCTTAGCCAGACTGGCAGCCAGACCTCGACTCCCGACCGTACGCAGCTCCTCCAGGTTGTAGACAAGACCTCCCCCGGTGCCGCCCATGGTGTAAGCGGGACGAAGCACTACCGGGAATCCAAGCTTCCCCGCAATTATTTCCATTTCCTCGACACTGTAAGCGATCTCGCTCTTGGGCATCTCGAGACCTATGCTCGTCATAGTCTCCTTGAAAATCTGGCGATCCTCGCCGCGCTCAATGGCGTCAATGTTCACACCAATTACCTTAACGCCATATTTTTCCAGCACGCCCGCCTTAGCCAGCTCCGAGGAGAGATTCAGTCCTGTCTGTCCTCCAAGGTTCGGGAGCAGGGCGTCGGGGCGTTCCTTCTCGATAATCTTGGTCATGGTATCGAGGTTGAGAGGTTCGATATAGGTTACGTCTGCCATACCGGGATCGGTCATGATCGTAGCGGGATTTGAATTGACGAGAACGATCTCATATCCCAGTTTTCTCAGCGCCTTGCAGGCCTGCGTGCCGGAATAGTCAAATTCGCACGCCTGACCAATGACGATGGGTCCGGAACCGATGATCATAACCTTATTAATATCAGTGCGCTTCGGCATATAAATCCCCTTCCTTGAAATGTCCTGATTTATTCATACCGTCTCAGCTAATCTACTGTTCTAGTTGAAACGGATTGCACTGTTACTATAGACTATCTCTCCACCAGCAATAACAGCCATCACCTTGCCCTTGAGCACAGAGCCAGCAAGCGGAGTATTTCTACCCTTTGAGACGAAGTTATCGGGGTCAACTACCCACTCCACATTTGGGTCGAATATGGTGACATCGGCCACAGTACCGGCCTCAAACGTACCCAGGTCAGCTCGCCTCAGGAAGGATGCCGGTTCGCGTGTAAGCTTTGCGATAAGTGTCATTAGATCGAGCTCTCCCCGATGTACCAACCCCATTAGACTGCCCAACGCTGTCTCAAACCCACTGATTCCAAATGGAGCCCCGGTGAACTCGTACATCTTATCCTCAATTGTGTGCGGGGCGTGGTCAGTGGCGATAGCATCGATCACCCCCTCTCTCAGACCTGCGATGAGTGCTTGAACATCCCTGTATGTCCTCAGCGGTGGATTCACTTTAGAGTTGGTGTCATAACCGGAGTGGCTCATAACCCGCTCCTCGGTAAGGGTCAGGTGGTGAGGCGTAACCTCGGCCGTGATGGGGATTCCCTCCTCTTTAGCGTGACGGATGAGCGCTGCTGAGCCGGCGGTGCTCACATGAGCGATGTGCAGCCTCCCTTCCGTTGCTCTTGCCAGCTCAATGTCTCTGGCAAGCATTCTCTCCTCAGCAGCAACTGGCATTCCTTTAAATCCCAGTCGGTTCGCCACCGCGCCCTCGTTCATCACTCCACCAGAGCTGAGGTTCAGGTCTTCACAGTGATTGATAACGGGGAGACCAGAGACTCTGCTAAATTCCAGAGCCTGTCGCATAAGAGAAGAGTCGGATACTGGATTACCATCGTCGCTAAAGGCTATAACGCCTGATGTGGAAAGCTCGCCGAGGTCGGCGAGCTCGCTTCCTGCTCTGCCTTTACTAACACACCCAATGGGCAAGACGCGAACTACTCCTTCGTTGGCGGCTACACTCATGATATACTCCACTGTATCCCCTGTATCTATAGGCGGGTTAGTGTTTGGCATGCAGCAAACTGTAGCAAACCCACCTCTAGCTGCCGCGCGGGTTCCTGTGGCTATCGTCTCCTTCTCCTCGAACCCGGGCTGTCTTAGATGGCAGTGAATGTCGATGAACCCGGGGCAGACCACCATCCCCTCAGCGTTAAGTACCTGATAAGGCTCAGAGGACATAGCATCCCTGTTATGACCTATCGATGCAATGCACCCTTCGGCAATAATGAGGTCGCCGATCATGTCCATTCCCTGGCTGGGGTCCATTATCCTTCCACCGATGATATGAAGTGGCGTTTCCATAACATTATTGCTTCTTGACAGATATATGGGCGTATTCGCTGGGCTTGTACCCCTCAGCCTGAGCTTCTTTTTCTGAATCAAAGATAATCAGATACTCCGATTTGATTCGTTCCAGAATGTAACTATCGGAGCTATAGTATCGTCTTTTCTCCAGAATCCCCGAATGCCATTTAGAACTGGCGATGTAGGGTGGCTGCGTTTCATGGTCGCAATAAATACATCTGAGAATCAAAGGTTTGTTCGCAACAATTTTGAACATGGGCTTAATGTACCTCATCTCAGTCTGTTGCGCGGACACGCATTTCTTATTTTTACAGGTGACCCCGGAATCGCGATCATAAACGGGATAGTCTATCTTCGGTGTAATGGTTAACCCTTTCTTCTCAGAAACACCTACTTGCTTCGCGCCCAGCAGGAGGGCGATGAGAGCCATTCTTATTGGCAATCCCCACGCCGCCTGTTTGAAATACATGCTTCTCGGGTCGGCATCGATCTCGTAGGCAAGCTCGTCGACGCGGGGCAATGGATGCATTACCAGTGTTCGCTTGAACTGCTTTCCTTTGAGGAGTTTTCTGTTCACTACCGGGTAACCCTTTTCTAATTCTGATCCTGTCACCGGGCTCTCAAGTCTTTCTTTCTGAAGCCTGGTGACATAAAGGGCGTCAATACCCTTCTCCAGCTCGATTTGAATGTTAACATCAGGTATATTTGTAAGTTGATGTGGCTCGCTCGGCGTTACATATATGGCGTCGAGGGGGAAAATATTCTCCTTTTCTGCCCCTTCTATGTTGTTAAATCTTTCCAGTATGCCCCCATAGTCTCTAATTAATTTCCTGGTAACATGCTCGGGCAGGCCGAGACCGGAACCGGGGCGAAAATGGATGGTTGCACCGAACCTGGCCAGCGCGTAGGCTAGAGAATGTATCGTTCGCCCATATTTCAAATCCCCCCACAGCGCAATCTTTAGTCCATCAAGAGTTTGCCTTTCTTTCTTGATGGTGTAGAGGTCGCACAGGGTCTGCGTGGGGTGTTCATGACCTCCATCGCCGGCATTTATTACAGGTACACCGGCGTAGTCAGCAACCACCTTGGCTGCCCCTTCCCATGGGTGCCTGATAACGATTATGTCGGCATAGCTTCCCACCACCCTTGCCATATCGGCAATGCTTTCGCCTTTTGCCAGAGAGGTATTCTGCATTTCTGCCACCGATATTACGCTGCCCCCCAGCCGGTGCATCGCTGCCTCGAACGACAACCGCGTCCTGGTGCTTGGCTCGAAAAACAGACTCGCCATGATCTTGCCCTGGCATAGGCTCGACTGTTCCATGATTGAATCAGACATTTCGTCTGCCAGTGAGAAAACTGACATAATCTCCTGGTTTGACAGGTCGTCTATGGTGACCAGGCTCCTATTTTCCATGCTCATTAGGAACTCCTCTGCAACATATTATCGCTATCTCTTGATGATTTGCGCTCGCTCATACCTTTTACTATAACCACTTCGTCTGTGCCATCAACCTCCTCCAGACGCACCTTGACCTGCTCATCTCTTGAAGTGGGCATATTCTTTCCCACGTAATCGGCGCGAATGGGGATCTCGCGATGGCCGCGGTCAACAAGCACCACAAGCTGAATGTACTGTGGCCGACCAAATTCTATGAGGGCGTCCATGGCAGCACGGATGCTGCGGCCGGTGTAGAGGACATCATCTACGAGGATGATACGCTTTCCCTGAATATCGGTGGGGATGTTTGTGGGGTGCAGCACGGGTTGAACCTCAAGAGAGGGGAGGTCATCGCGATGAAGGCTGATATCCAAGTCGCCAACGAGAACCTCAGCCTGTTCGAACAGGCATATATTTGCAGCTATCCTCTTCGCTATTGGCACACCACGGGTGTGCACTCCGATGAGGACGATGCCATCGCACCCGTGATTTCGTTCTACTATCTCATGGGCAATACGGGTTATAGCGCGGCGTATATCTTCCCTGTTCAGGATCACTTTCTCAGGCATTAAAAAAGACCTCTCACCAATGTACTGGCAAGGGGCCTTAATTGTTTCGCCTGATTATTTTCTATCATCACTTCCCCTTGCCAGCCTCGCAGGACTGGATTAAAAGGTTCAATAGGTGATTAAAGTATGTTGCCTATACCTCTCCGCTCTATACCTTTTATTTTCATAATCTCTAAAATTAGATTATACCACTTTGGGCACATTTTTCAATAGTTTTTTCCTGTTTGGTTGGGATTAGTGTCTGAAATCTCCTAGAGCTTATTACTACAGTGGTGGAGTACAATTGTAGCCAAGTACGCGGTATCAGCGCTGAAACGTAAATTATTGGAGACCGTTGAGAAAGAAGTGCGGGATACTTCCTGTCGGGGGTCTGGGGGTGCCCCCCAGCTAATAAAAAGTCCCCCAAGATTGGGGGATTAGGGGGTTGCCAGATACTATTTCGGCGCTTTCTTTAAGTTGCAGACTTTCCCTTCTTTGGCGACAGTTTAAAAGAGGGCTTGAAAACTTTATGCCTGCCACACTTCTTGCAAATACCCAGGGCTTGACCATCATGCTGTTCTTCAAGCATCCAATGATGTACACAGGGTATCAGCGAGGGAAAGTCCGAGGAATTGGAAATCAGCCCACTATAAGCTAGAGAGTAACAGTGTAATTCAAAATTGCTCATAGTATCCTAAACCCAATTATACCACGTTTGAAATTAATTCACAGAGCTAACTTCTAAGCATCCAAAGATCCAAAGATTATCCCTGAAGAGCTTTACTTGTCCGACTGTATAGCTTGGGGTGAGCCAATCTGGCTGGTAGTCTGGACTGTGTGGAGCTAATGTTGAATCAGCTACAAGGGCAGTTTCGTACATTACGAGGTTTTCATCGACGATATTCAAGTTACTGGTATGTACCTAGACCGAACAGAACCCGCCTGAAGTTAGGAGCTGCTCTATCCGTTCCCAGATAATGCGCTCGATCTCCTTCTTGCGCAAAGACCCATCGATCAACAGCCAGCGCTCGGGATCTTCATTCGCCATCTTCAGATATCCGTTCCTCACCCTCTGATGGAAGGCAGTCTCTTCTCGCTCAAAGCGGTCTCCGGGCGTCTTTCTCGATAGCCTGTATTCCATTGGGAGGTCAAGCAATACAATAAGGTCCGGCTTCAGTCCCCCGGTAGCAAAGTTATTAGTGGCCTGGATAAGCTCGAGGGAGAATCCTCTACCATAGCCCTGGTACGCGATGGTAGAGTGGTAGAATCGGTCGCAGATAACCACTGTGCCGTTTTTTAGGGAGGGACGAATCACCGCGGCGACTAGCTGGGCGCGCGATGCAGTGAATAGCAGTAGCTCGGCTTGCGGGTCGATATCCCCCGTCCCTTTCAGCCATCGCCTGATTTGCTGGCCAAGGGGGGTACCCCCGGGTTCGTAGGTAAGCAGCACTGGGATGCCTTTACTCGAAAGTCGCTGATGAAGCACCCTGGTCTGAGTAGACTTACCTGAACCTTCACCGCCTTCAAAAGTGATGAATAGGGACAAACGCTACCTCTGGTCTGCTAGTGTAAGGAACCTCTCTCTGATTTCTTGACTATACCATTTGAGGAAGCTTCTTTCTTCGCCAGGGCGAAATTTGCCAAGCATTTTTCTCGTTGTGCTTAGAATGTGTTGAGCTGCACAACCAGAGACGTATTTGAGGTCTTCTAGGTTTCGAATAGGTTTGAAAGCAGGAGAGCCGTCATTGGCGCGTGTGAGAAAATGGGACAAATCAACTGCATGGGTGATTTGAGACCAGTCGCGATAGAGAATATCGTATTGTGCGCCTCGGCCAACGTGCCTGGATAATTCTCTCAAGTTAGGAGGGCCGCCGAAAAGGCTGTACCACGCAGGTTTCCTGTGATTTTTTCTCTTCAGGCGCTGATACTCACACTCTACCTGTCTCTTATACACATCT
>JAAXQM010000112.1 GCA_012974295.1 Dehalococcoidales bacterium | reverse complement strand
CCAATACATGGTCCAATGTATCCACGATCTGGTGGCAGTGAAACTCATCAAACTTCGTTAACATGTTTACCTACTCTTAATATCCCTGGTAGCCATACTTGGGATACTTGCCCACGATTACCAGCTCGACGATTCCGTAGCCCACCTCGTTGCCACAACGGAACTCGCACATGAAATCATCGAGGAACGAGACTCCCTTTACGCTATCGGGATCGCTTAGGTCGACCTTGAGGCCGTCGATAAAGTTGGGACCCAACCACAGACCGTGGGTGAACCCTTCGTAGCCAAAATATCCTCCTGCCTTCAGATAGCATATACTGAGGGGACGCATTGACACCTCTATCTTGGAGCCATCGGTGGCGTTCAAGAGCACCTGCCCGGACTTCATCTGCCGCATGTCGGGACGGAATTGAAAATCGTGTGACATGCTTGCCAGGCTGAGCTCCTCTTTCTGGCTTGAATAGGGATAAAACACCCCGCCGCTGAAATGCAGTTGCCTTCCTTCCCAATCCTCTCTTAGGTGGTATGTGGCGCCCCATTTTTCGAACTGCATAAATCCCATGCTGAACAGGTACCCCACCGGGATCTCACCGGGCTGCACCCCGGTTTCCGGCACGCCGCCCCCCCGCCTGATTCCCCATGAATGATCCCGCTCCGCCAGCCATCCGTCTTTACTGATCTCGTAGGTCTTCCCTTCAGCTTTAATCCAGCCAGTGGGCCTGCCCACCTGCACGTAGCGCAATACGTTCTCCATTACCCTGCCCCGGCTCACGGAGAACTGTGGTTCCTCCTCATGTGGAGGCATGCTTCCCTCAAACTCTATCTCATAGCTAAGTCCGTGCTCGTTCTCGTCCAGGGAGCATCGCACCTTTTTAAGTGCCTCGACCACATCGTAGGAGAAGGGCCCGACCTTAACCTCGTCAAGATGAGGGCGCAACTCACGGGATGCTCTCACGGCGTATTGTGTCTTGCCCTCAACGGCAAAGCACGTAAATGCATCCATGATATTTCGATTGGGATAGTGGCCGAAGCCAGCGACAAGATGGAATTTCCCCGTAGTGTCATGGGCGCTAAGCCATATCCTCTCCGTCCATTCTCGGGCGCTGGTATCAACCCGGTCAAACGTAGAAACGATTTGATGGCAGAGCATCTCGTCATATCTGGTAAGCATGTTTAAAACTCTTTAGGATTCTACTTTATAGAAGACACTACAGAAGCTCCTGGTGCCTTTTCAGTATCCACCGAAAGGATATCTTTGTCAACATATATCGGGCTTCTTGACGTTGGCCTAATAGGGCGGTATTATCCCTGTAGGACGATGGATTTTATACAGAAGCTGCGTAACGCTACCAACACCAATAGGAGCCTCCTCTGTGTTGGACTCGACCCCGATCCGGAGTTAATGCCCGGGGTGGGTATCCTTGAGTTTAATCGCGCCATAATTGATGCCACCTCGGACCTGGTATGCGCCTACAAGCCCAACCTGGCTTTCTATGAGGCATTGGGCGTAGAGGGACTAAAAGCGCTGGAGAAGACCATCGCCCATATCCCAGATAACATTCCTATTATCGGTGATGCCAAGCGCGGCGATATCGGCAGCACGGCGCGAGCCTATGCCCGGGCGCTTTTCTCGACATTCGGCTTCGATGCTGCCACGGTGAACCCCTATCTGGGACATGACTCACTGGAGCCGTTCATAGAGTATAAGGACAAGGGTGTTTTCATTCTATGCCGCACATCCAACCCGGGCTCGGCCCATTTTCAGGACCTGCTACTTTCCCAGGAGTCGGCGATGGCGGGCAAGAGCGATAAACCCCTGTTCGAAGTAGTGGCCCAGCGGGCCAGGGAGTGGAATACCTCCGGTAATATCGGGCTGGTAGTGGGTGCTACCTATCCTGATGAGCTGAAGCGGGTGCGCCAGCTCTGTCCAGAGATGCCGCTATTAATTCCGGGTATCGGCGCTCAGGGCGGCGACCTAGCCGGCGCAGTTCGCTATGGAGTAGACACTCAGGGAGAGAAAGCGATTATCAGCTCCTCTCGGCAGATTATCTATGCCTACAGGGAGGGGAGTAAAAAAGGTGTGGATTTCGCGTTGGCTGCCCGGGATGCAGCGCTCAAGCTGCGCGATGAGATCAATTGTTGCCTTGGGACTACCTAAAGATGGAGATAAAGATAGGCGATTTGGTACGCATGAAGAAGAAACACCCCTGTGGCGGTGACCAGTGGCAGGTGGTCAGGGTGGGCGCCGATATCGGGATCAGGTGTCAGAAGTGCCAGCGGAGAGTGCTTCTGGAGCGGGGCGTTTTCGAGCGGCGGGTGAAGGCGTTGCTGTTAGAGGGCAGCGGTGTTATTGATCAGGGAAAAGAAGGGGTTGCATATGGCTCGAGTTAAGATCGACTTGCCGGAAGAGTTTATATTTTCAACCGAGATTGAGGTCAGAATAGGGGACGTCTTAGCTGGCAGACATTTGGGAAACCACTCGCTAATTGCAATGCTGAACGAAGCTCATCTCAGGTTTTTGAGGGCGAATGGTTTCCCCGAGCTTTTAATCGACGGCCTTACTTTCATTAATGCTGACCTGGCCATCGTCTACGAGTCAGAGGCCTTTCACTGGGATGTTCTGAGGATCGATATCGCCGTTACCGATTTCCATAAATATGGATGCGATTTTTTCTATCGGGTGACCAACAAGCGGACCGACAAGGTGGTCGCTGTTGCCAAGACAGGGATGCTTTTTTTCGATTACGAGAGGGAGAAGGTTGCCGAGGTTCCCCAGGGATTCAAATCGCTTTTCCAGTCCACTTAGCACAATCTTCTGGGGATTAAGCTGCCATCCGTCCTGCTTAGTGCCACTACATAGCTATCT
>JAAXQM010000251.1 GCA_012974295.1 Dehalococcoidales bacterium | reverse complement strand
GGGTGGTTTCTTCGGTGAATTACCAAGTTCCAGCTTAGTTTATGATGCCTCTATTTCCTCCGCTTCTTCTGCTTGCTTGGCTCCTCTTTTTCCTCCAGCTCCTCATCTTCCTCCAACTCCACTGGTTCTTCAGATATATCCACTAAGTCATACATATAAATATCTGTATGTTGGGTCAGATATTTCAACAGCCTATTTGCAGCTACTGGAAGATACAATCCTAGCGTTAAGATAGAGAGAAGAATGGTCTGTATATACCAAGAAAATATATAGCCACTCCTTCCCTTATAATTTATTCTTACTCTTTGCTTCAACACTTGCTCCATATCAGTCATTAACTTATCTCCTTATTTAATAACCTAGAATTAAAGTGACAATATACTGTCTTCCTTTATATGTCAAGGTATATCAAGAGACTGCTGAAACATTCTCAATCAACCCCCCATATCCCCCAGTCTTGGAGGAGTATTTAAGCTGGGGGACACCCCCAGACCCCCGGCAGGAAGTATCCTGCACCTCTTTTTCAGCGGTCTCGCCTAGTTTGTATCATTTATAATTCGGGGCAAGCGCTTCCTGAATCGACTCGAGTCTGAACCCTGGTCGGATAGTTCCCGTATACAAGCTTAAACCTATAGGGACACCTACTAAGAGCAAGAAATCTTGCGCCTTTCATTAGTGAAGTTAATCCATATCCCTTTCGCTAATCTAATATCAACCTCGCCCGCTTGAAACGGGCCATCGCTGCCCTCAGCAATACCAGGGTTATCACAATCAGCACAGATGCGATAATTAAAACGAGTTCTGTTGAGCCAATAGCTTCTATTATCTCCTTGATGCGATCGATAAATTCCGGTTGTATCTGAACAACCACGAGCAGGACCATCCCCAGCACCATGATAGGCACCATGGTGCCAGCCATTAAGGCCTGCTGAGCCCCCTGTACTGTGGCAGATCGCAGGGAAATCAGGACGCCAAGGCTTGCTATGAGAAGTGCCATTATCAGGCTGAAGAATACATCGGCTATTGCAACGGCTGGCGTGAAGAACATCACATGGCCATCCCAGTGTGCGATGTTTACGGTTACCAAGCTCAGTACGAGTACTAACAAGGTCATTATCCAGGCATAACCGACTGACGTGGCTACCTTACCAAACAGAATGGCCCGGTCTGACAGACGGCTGGCCAGCAGTGTCTCCAGCGTGTGCCGTTCTCGCTCACCCGCAAAGGATTCGGGGATGGTTATCCCAACGAGGAGCATGGGGATTATTACAGAGACCAAGATCACTCCTACCGGGTCTTTCACCCAATCAGGTCCCATTGACCAGGGAAAAAAGATGGAGATCATAATTATCGGGATAAGCATGGTCAATACAGCCCTAGATCGGCTGCCCCGCTGTCGAAGCAGCCCCTTCCTTTCCTTCCATACCACGGTAAAAATATCTGCGATCATTTGTCTTCCTGCATTAATGTCAAGAATACTTCTTCCAGGCTGGCTTTATCCTTGCGTACCTCTTCTATCTGGACACCCGCTCCCACCATCAGGCTCACCAACGGAGCAGTATCAGTTTCTTCTCTCAGGTTAATGAACAAGTGGCCGTTCCGTACCTCAACCGTTGCCACTTCTGGTCTGGCCTGCAGCAGATCTAACACGTTATTTTCAAAACCACGCCCAACCACTTCGATTCGCGCGCTGCCCGCCCGAGTACGTAGCTCGTCCGGATCGCCAACGGTGAGCAGGCTTCCCTGGCGAATCACAGCCACCCGGTGGCATAACCTCTCTGCCTCTGCCATGTTGTGAGTGGTGAGGAATACCGTCACCCCTTCACGGGCGGCCAGTGAGGACAAATCATCGCGCAGAGCTGCCGCAGACACAACGTCGAGCCCTGCCGTCGGCTCGTCCAAGAAAACCAGTGGCGGACGGTGAATCAGAGCCCTGGCCATGGCCAACTTCTGCTTCATACCACGGCTCCATTTCCCGACAAGCTCCCCCCGTCGTTCCCAAACGCCCATTGCTGTGAGCAATTCCTTGATCCGGGCCTGTCGTTCGACAGCGGGTATATGCCAGATGCGCCCGAAGAATTCCAGGTTGTCCTCAGCGCTCAATTGCTCGTAAAGGCCGGAATGTTCAAGCAGTGCTCCAGTACGGGCCCGTACCTCATCCGCCTGTGTCCGTGTATCGAAACCCAACACCTCTGCCCGTCCATCTGTAGGTTCCAGCAGGCCAAGCAGCAGGCTGATAGTGGTGGTCTTCCCTGAACCATTGGGGCCAAGGAATCCGAAAATGATTCCTGCTGGTACGTCCAGAGATAGCTGATCAACGGCTCTTACCGTGCCAAAATCGCGTGTGAGGTTCTCTATGCGAATGGCTGTATCATTCATAAAATCTAGCCTATTATAGCATCGCATCTGTGCTAATGTCTGCGTGCGGGTACGTTCTGCTATAGAAACGAATAAGGGCCTAATCTATGATGCTTCCTCCGGTTCATAACGCCGCTCATACAGGAGTTTATGTCGTGGAAGCATTCGTTAGCGTTTTCATCACTATCAGGTTTAAAAAGGAGATATTAAATTCCTCGCATTTTTCTGAAAGAGCACGTATTTGCGGAGTTGGCAAGTTTTATGGAGATTGAGCCGCTACGCCTGCTTTATTATAATATAAGAGAGTGTTGAAATTGTCTTGATCAGCCCCCTATATCCACCAGTCTTGGGGAAGTTTTTTATCTGGGGGACACCCACAGACCCCCGGCAGGAAGTATCCTTCACCTCTGTTTCAACAGTCTCCATAAATCTAATGAGATTTCAACCGAGAACATCTCGGATGAGACAAAGGTTACATACAATCATTAGCCCTATGCTATAAGATAATAA